>JBAQUE010000287.1:0-10680 GCA_049297315.1 Rugosibacter sp. | reverse complement strand
GGCTCTTTTACGCTTGCTTTTTTGTATTAGGAGATCGGCATGTCCAAAGAACCATTGATCATATTTGATACCACCTTGCGCGATGGTGAACAAAGCCCTGGTGCGTCGATGACCAAGGAAGAAAAATTGCGTATTGCGCGGCAACTCGAGCGCATGCGCGTTGATATCATCGAGGCGGGTTTTCCTGCGGCGTCCAATGGCGATTTTGCGGCAGTCCTCGCGGTGTCCGAGGTCATCAAGGATTCCACGGTCGCCGCGCTTTGCCGTGCTTTTGACAAAGATATTTCCCGCGCGCTGGAGGCCATCAAGCCGGCAAAATCAGGTCGTATTCATACCTTTCTTGCCACCAGCCCGATCCATATGGAGAAGAAGCTGCGCATGTCGCCGGAGGAGGTCATTGTGGCGGCGAAGAGTGCTGTGCGTTTTGCGCGGAATGGCATTGATAATGTGGAGTTCTCATGCGAAGACGCTGGCCGCTCCGAGCTGGATTTTTTGTGTCGGATCATCGAAGAGGTGATCAAAGAGGGTGCGACGACAATCAATATCCCGGATACCGTCGGTTACAACGTGCCGGAACAGTTTGCCGAACGCATCCGGCTCTTGCGTGAGCGCGTCCCGAATTCGGACAAGGTCGTCTGGTCGGTGCATTGCCACAATGACCTCGGTTTGGCCGTGGCTAACAGCCTGGCTGCGGTGATGGCTGGTGCACGCCAGGTCGAGTGCACGATCAATGGCCTGGGTGAGCGTGCCGGCAACGCATCACTTGAGGAAATTGTCATGGCCGTACGTACCCGGCAGGATATTTTCCCGTGCGAAACCAGGATTGATGCGACGCAGATTGTTCCAGCCTCGAAAATGGTATCGAGTATCACGGGCTTTCCGGTACAGCCGAACAAGGCGATTGTCGGCGCGAATGCCTTTGCCCATGAATCCGGCATCCATCAGGATGGCGTCTTGAAACATCGCGAGACCTACGAAATCATGCGCGCTGAAGACGTCGGCTGGAATGCCAATAAATTGGTTCTCGGCAAGCATTCAGGCCGCACGGCATTCAAGGCGCGCTTGAAAGAACTGGGCATCGAGGTTGAAAGTGAGCAAGTGCTGAATAATGCCTTTATGCGCTTCAAGGAACTGGCGGACAAGAAGCACGAGATATTCGATGAGGATTTGCATGCCTTGATGAGTGACGAGATGATCACGCCCGAGTCCGAACACTACCAGCTCGTGTCGTCAATGTTCCATTCCGAAACGGGCGAAGCGCCTTTGGCGCGACTGACCATTTCTGTCGATGGCGGGGAACAGGAAGCGCAAGCGACGGGTAGCGGGCCAGTGGATGCGACATTCAAGGCAATTGAAAGCGTTGCCGCCAGTGGTTCCGAGCTTTTGCTGTATTCGGTGACGGCGATTACCACTGGTACAGATGCCCAGGGGGAGGTGACGGTCCGGCTGGCGAAAGGTGGCCGCATCGTCAATGGGCAAGGTGCGGATACCGATATCGTGGTTGCCTCCGCCAAGGCGTATATCCATGCCTTGAACACGCTGTATTCACGGCAAGAGAAACTCAATCCGCAGGTTTGACCAATCTTGAAGGGGCGGTGATGCGCGCGTAAATGACACAACTCGCAAAAAGCAGAACCGCCAACAGGGCCTCGATCACGGCAAGTATCTGGCTTGTTCCGGTTTCTGCGGTCGCGCGGACTGTTCCTTCAATGAAATAGGCAAGCGCCAGCATGGATGTCCATTGGTGCGTGTAGCGTTTGCCATGCAAAAGGCCGAACACAGGGAACAGCAGGGGAAGCGCCTTGAGGGAAAGCGTTGAGCCACCAGGCCGTAGCGGAGCCAGCCAGAGCTCCCACGCCAGGCACAGGACAAGCAGGCAGACCAGGCTGATGGTCGCCAGGCGATTGGACCAGGTTTTCATGATGTCAGCTTTCGGGCAACTTCGGCCAGGCGGTGGCCAAGCGCAATAGCCAATTGGCGCTCGTGTTCGCTACACGTTGTCAGCCCATCGCTACCGCTGATATGGCTTGCCCCATAGGGCGTGCCACCAGTGGAGGTCAGCGAGAGTTCCGGTTCAGTGTAGGGAATGCCGACGATGAGCATGCCATGATGCAAAAGAGGGAGCATCATTGACAATAATGTTGATTCCTGGCCACCGTGATAGGAAGATGACGAGGTGAATACGGCGCCGGGCTTGCCCGCAAGCGCACCTTGCAGCCATGCACCGCTGGTCGAGTCAAGAAAGTATTTCAGTGGCGCAGCCATGTTGCCAAATCGTGTCGGGCTGCCAAGCGCCAGGCCAATGCATTCTTCAAGGTCGCGCTGTTCAACATAGGGTGCCCCACTGACTGGAATCGAATCTTCTATAGCCTCACAGACGGCAGAGACTTTGGGCACGGTGCGCAAGCGAGCCGATATCCCGGGTACCTGTTCAATACCTTGTGCGATATGCCTTGCCAGATCCCGAACAGAGCCGTGATGGCTGTAATACAGGACAAGTATTTCTTTCTTCAGCATTTTTAATCTGTCATCCATCTGTGCGGTGGATGCCTCAAGTATTCATTGGCCGGAAACCTGCCGGCGGAAACCAAAAAAATCCTTAGTAGAATGCAATATCTATCGCCATCACATGATCTGGATACTCCATGTTTAACCCTCTTTCTGTCAAGTCCATCGAGCCGCGTGACCGTTTGATCGTTGCCTTGGATTTCCCCGATGCTGTCGCCGCGAGAGCTTTGGTCACCGAGCTTGGCGATGCGGTCAGTTTCTACAAGATCGGGCTTGAGCTATTCATGACAGAGGGTTATTTCGACTTGTTGAGATGGCTGGTGGCGCAAGGGAAAAAGGTGTTTGTCGATCTCAAGTTTTTCGATGTGCCGGAAACGGTTCGTTCGGCGATCCGTGCGCTGTCCACCAGTGGCGCAACTTTTGCCACCATTCATGGCAATCAGGCGATCATGGAAGCGGCGGTAAAAGAAAAAGGCAACTTGAAAGTTCTTGCGGTGACAGCGCTGACGAGCCTTGATCGTGGGGATCTTGATGATCTGGGGTTTGCCTGTGATGTGGATGACCTTGTGCTATCCCGGGCGCGCCGCGCTCTGGAGGCGGGGGTGGATGGTATCGTTTCATCAGGCTTGGAAGCCGCGACAATCCGTGCCGAGCTGGGCGATAAGTTGCTCGTGGTGACGCCTGGCATCCGCCCTGTTGAGAACAAACCGGCAGATGACCAAAAGCGGACTGTTGATGTCGCGCAAGCGTTTCGTAATGGTGCTGATTACATCGTCGTAGGGCGTCCCATCCGCCAGGCTGAAAATCCGCGTGTTGCGGCAGAGGCAATTCAGAAGACGATTCAGGAAGTCTTTGCCAACCCTCTTGATTGAAGGATACGGTAAGTCGGGCGCCTTGGCGCGGAGAATCCATGCGTCTTGTTTTATCTGCTTGTTCCAACTATAATTTCCGGCTTTCCTGTATCTTAAGAGAATACTATGGTTGTTATCCGTCTGGCTCGTGGCGGCGCCAAGAAGCGCCCTTTTTTCAGCATGGTTGTAGCGGATTCGCGCAATCGCCGCGATGGCCGCTTTATTGAACGTATCGGCTTTTATAACCCGACTGCTACTGCGAATGAGCAAGGTTTGGTGATCAATGCCGAGCGTCTGGCTTACTGGCAGCAGCACGGCGCCCAGTTGTCTCCGACGGCTGCGCGTCTGGTCAAGCAGTCTGGCGTGCAAAAAGCCGCCTGATCCTGATGGTCGTGCTGGGGCGGATTGTCGCCCCATTCGGCGTGCGGGGCTGGTTGCGGATACATCCGTTTGCAGATGATCCATTGGCTTGGGGTCAAATCCCGCAGTGGTGGCTCGCAACGGTAGCCGATGCACCTGATGATGCCTGGCAGGCTTATGTGCCTGAAGCCATCAAGCCACATGCGGATAGTGTAATTGCCAAACTGGCGGGTGTTGACAGCCGTACAGCGGCAGAGCTTCTGGATGGGCGTTTTATCGGTGTAATGCGCAATGATTTGCCGCCGGTTGGCCCGGATGAGTATTACTGGGATGACCTGATTGGTTTGAAAGTGGTGAATTTGCAGGATCAGCCATTGGGACAAGTCAAGTCCTTGCTTGAAACCGGGGCGCATCATGTGCTGGTGGTGGCTGATGCGGAGCAGGAAAGGTTATTGCCGTTCGTTGATCATGTAGTCAAGGGCGTTGATCGGCAGGGCGGCGTGATTCGCGTGGATTGGGGTAGTGACTGGTGACTTTGCGGTTTGACGTCGTTACGCTGTTTCCCGAAATGTTTTCGGCGATTACGGCATCGGGCATCACTCGCCGTGCATTGGATTTGGGGCTGTGGCAGTTGGAATGCTGGAACCCGCGGTCGTGGACGACGGATGCGCATCGCACGGTAGATGATCGTCCTTACGGGGGCGGGCCGGGCATGGTGATGTTGGCGGAACCGTTGGCGCAGGCGATCAACGCCGCAAAAGTCGGCGCTGGCGATACGGCGAAAGTGATTTACCTGTCGCCACAAGGCGCGCCAATCAACCAGCAGCGGGTGATGGATCTGGCAGGAAGCACAGGGGCGATTCTCCTGTGTGGCCGTTACGAAGGGATTGATGAGCGTTTGATCATGCAGTGTGTCGATGAAGAATTGTCGCTGGGTGATTTTGTGCTCTCAGGCGGTGAAATTGCCGCCATGGCTTTAATGGATGCGTGTATTCGGCAGTTACCCGGCGCATTGAACGATGAGTCTTCGGCGACGCATGACTCATTTGCCGATGGATTGCTGGATTGTCCGCATTACACGCGGCCAGAAATATATGCAGGATGCGAGGTTCCGGAGGTGTTATTGTCGGGAAACCACGAAAAAATCCGGCGCTGGCGCCTGAAACAGGCGCTGGGGCGGACATGGCAAAGGCGTCCCGACCTTTTGGAAAGACGGGCGCTGAGCCAGGAAGAGGCTGTTTTGCTGGCGGAATTTCAGCAGGACAGTCATTAAAAACTGCACGCATCAGGGGATACCCTGCTCTATGTGCAAGGTTGGCGGGTTTCATCCGCAACCATAACTTGATGGAGTAAAAAATGAACTTGATTGATCAGTTGGAACAAGAAGAAATCGCCCGCCTGGGCAAGGTCATTCCGGAATTTTCGCCGGGTGACTTGGTAATCGTCAATGTCAACGTTTTTGAGGGCGACCGCAAACGTACCCAGGCATTCGAGGGCGTGGTGATTTCGAAGCGCAACCGTGGCCTTAACTCCAATTTTATCGTGCGCAAGATTTCTTCCGGTGAAGGTGTCGAACGTACGTTCCAGACTTATTCCCCGTCTATCGCCAGCATCGAGATCAAGCGTCGTGGCGACGTCCGCCGCGCCAAGCTTTATTATTTGCGTCAGCGTTCCGGCAAGTCGGCGCGTATCAAGGAGAAGCTGGTCAGAACCAACCGCGTGTAAATCCATGCAATAGGTTGTGCCAGATGTTCCTGCAAAAACGGGCTGCCCATCAAAAATGGGCAGCCCGTTTTTTGTTATGCATAGAGTGCTTTATTTTTTTGTTTTTTCGATCAGCGCATATGCGGAATGGTTATGGATGGACTCGAAGTTCTCGCTCTCAACCACATAGGCGTCAATCCGCCGATCTTTATCCAGTGTGCCAGCGACATCACGCACCAGATCCTCGACAAACTTGGGATTGTCGTAGGCCCGTTCTGTGACGTATTTCTCATCAGGCCGCTTCAGCAGGCCATAAAGTTCGCAAGATGCCTGGCTTTCGGCGATGTTGATCAGGTCTTCAATCCACACCAGATCATTGGTGATTGCGGTGATGGTGACGTGAGAGCGCTGGTTATGTGCGCCACGGTCAGAAATTTTCTTGGAACATGGACACAGGCTGGTGACGGGCACTAACACCTTGGTGGTTTGCCGGTAGGTCCCATCCGCAAGGATTTCACCGATGAAAGTCACATCGTAATCCATCAGGCTCTTGACGCCAGAGATGGGCGCGGTTTTATTTACGAAATAAGGGAAACTCATCTCCAAGTGCCCGGTCTGCGCTTCAAGCCGAAGCACCATTTCGCGCAACATGGTTTCAAAGCTTTCGACCGATATTTCATCATCGTGGGCGTTGAGTATCTCAACAAAGCGCGACATGTGCGTGCCCTTGAAGTTATGGGGCAACCCGACATACATATTGAAGGTTGCAATGGTATGGCGAATGCCGCCACTCTTGTCCAATACCTTAAAAGGATGGCGGATCGCCTTGATGCCAACTTTATTGATTGGCAGATGGCGCAGGTCTTCGCTCGCCTGGACATCGGCTATGGCAGCCTTCTGGACGGACACGGAATCTCTAGAGTTCATGATGGATGAGTCTCGGCTGGGAGACAGGTAAGGCAGAACGATTTAAATTTATCATTCCCGACAAAATTTATCAACTATTCAGCGCGTTTAGCTTTTTCATTATGCTGTGAATGATACCAGCGGAATCAAGTCCGACTTCGGCGAGCAGTACAGTGCTATCGCCATGATCAATGAAATGGTCAGGCAGGCCAAGCCGAAGCAGCGGGATATTTATGCCGGCTTGCTCCAGTGCGCGTGCAACTTCGGAGCCTGCGCCACCAATGACCGAGTTTTCTTCGATAGTGGCCAAGAGTTCGTGCTCTGCGGCTAAAGCGCAAACCAGTTCATGATCCAGGGGTTTGACGAAGCGCATGTTGGCGACTGTCGCATCGAGTGATTCAGCTGCCGCCAGTGAGGGCGTCAGCATGGCGCCAAATGCCAGCAATGCGATGCGTTTTCCGCGACGCCGTATTTGCCCTTTACCAATTGGCATGGTGCTCAGTTCAGGGTGAACCACCCTGCCAGGGCCGCTGCCGCGTGGGTAGCGCACTGCGCTAGGTCTATTGATGGAGAGCGCTGTACTGAGCATTTTGCGGCATTCATCCTCATCACTTGGGGTCATGACGACCATATTGGGAATGCAGGTCAGATAGGAAAGGTCAAAGGCGCCATTGTGGGTGGCCCCATCGGCACCGACCAGCCCGCCACGGTCGATCGCAAAAACCACGGGCAGGTTCTGCAAGGCAATGTCATGGATCAACTGGTCGTAGGCACGTTGTAGAAATGTAGAGTAGATCGCGACTACGGGCTTCATGCCTTCGCAGGCCAGCCCCGCCGCGAATGTCAGCGCATGCTGTTCGGCAATGCCGACGTCAAAATACCGGTCAGGAAATTCCTGGGAAAAGCGCAGCAACCCTGAGCCCTCACGCATGGCAGGAGTGATGCCGATCAAACGCGGCTCGATAGCCGCCTGGTCACACAGCCAGTCACTAAACACCTGGGTATAAGTGGGCTTCCCGCCTCCCTTGGCTTGTGTGATACCCGACTCGGTATTGAATTTGCCCACGCCGTGGTAAAGCACAGGATCCGCTTCCGCGAGCTTGTAGCCTTGTCCTTTTTTTGTGATGATGTGTAAAAATTGCGGACCTTCGAGCTGGCGCAGGTTTTGCAGTGTCGGAATCAAGGAATCCAGGTCGTGGCCATCAATAGGGCCGATGTAGTTGAAGCCGAGTTCCTCAAAGAAGGTACTGGGTACAATCATTCCCTTGATATGTTCTTCAACACGGCTGGCAAATTCCAGCACGCTGGGTATGCTGGACAGAACCTTGCCACCTGCACGACGTGCCGCATTGAAAGTGCGTCCGGAAAGCAAACGTGCCAGGTATTTATTCAGGCCGCCAACCGGGGGCGAAATCGACATATCGTTATCATTGAGGATCACCAGCAGGTTGGCGTCAAGTGTCCCTCCATTATTTAGTGCCTCAAAAGCCTGACCGGCAGACATGGCGCCGTCACCGATAATGGCGACCACTCGCCGTTCTTCATTTTTGTTTCGGGCTGCAATTGCCATTCCGAGCGCAGCGGAAATCGACGTGGAAGAGTGGCCTACGCCAAACGTGTCATAAATGCTTTCCGCACGCCTCGGGAATCCGGAGATGCCATGTTGCATGCGCAAGTGCGCCATGCCTTCACGCCGTCCGGTGAGTATCTTGTGGGCATAGGTCTGGTGGCCTACATCCCACACCAGCCTGTCTTCCGGCGTGTCGAATACATAGTGCAAGGCGATGGTGAGCTCAATTGTGCCAAGATTCGACGATAAATGGCCTCCGGTTTTCGATACGGATGAAAGCAAAAAATCGCGCAATTCATCAGCCAGTTGGGGAAGCTGGGTCGGCAACAGTGAGCGCAGGTCGCTTGGTGAATTGATTGTGTCCAGCAGGGGAGTGGTCATCAGGACTTCCGTTCAACAATGAAGTCGGCCAGTTCATGCAAACGGGATGCCTGGCTACCAAAAGGAGTGAGCGCATCATGTGATTCCCGCAACAGGTCCTTGGCCAGTTCTTTCGCCTTTACCGTGCCAAGCAAACTGACATAGGTCGGTTTGTTTTGCAGGGCGTCTTTCCCCGCTGTCTTGCCCAGGACGGCCGTGCTGCCCTCGGTATCAAGAATATCGTCAATAACCTGGAAAAGAAGCCCTATCCGGTTGGCAAAGTGGCTCAATTGGCTGATGGCTTCAGTTGATGCTTGGCCACAATGGGCGCCCATCAGCACGGCCGCGCGGATAAGCGCCCCGGTTTTCTGGATGTGCATGAATTCAAGTTCAGCAATAGTTAATTGTTGCCCGACGGCGGCAAGGTCAAGCGCCTGCCCCCCGACCATGCCACGAGATCCGGCGGCGGTCGCCAGCACATGCATCATGTCCAGCTGACGGGAGGCATCAATTTCATTCATTCGCGCAGAAAGTATTTGAAATGCCAAGGCTTGCAATGCATCACCTACCAGTAGGGCAGTAGCCTCACTAAATGCAACATGGCAGGTGGGCTTGCCACGCCTCAGGATGTCGTCATCCATGCAGGGCAGGTCGTCATGCACGAGAGAGTAGATGTGGATCATCTCGGTTGCAATGGCAGCGACGTCCAGTAGCTCCTGCTGGACACCAAAAATAGCCCCTGTTGCATGGCAAAGCAGCGGCCTGACGCGTTTGCCCCCACCAAGCGCGACGTACCGCATCGCATTGTGTACGTGGGATGGCGAAGGATTTGATGGTGGCAGGGCAGATTCCAGGGCGAGCTCTGTCCGCTGCTGAATATCGGACATCCAGCTAGAAAATTTCATGTGTCTCAGTCTTTCGATTCGTCAAGCGCTGCGGGTGAGAAAGGCTGTAGATTCTCGCCTTGAAGAATCCGTATCTGTTGCTCGGCGGTATTCAGCGTCGCCTGACACTCACGCAATAGCAAAATGCCCTGCTTATAAGCGGCCAAGGATTCCTCCAGCGGCATTTGACCTGCCTCCATGCGGGTGATAATGCCTTCCAGTTCGCTGAGAGCATCTTCGAAAGACTGTGGATGTGGCACTGTTGCCTTGGTTTTCATTGTGGTGGCCATAAACGGGTAGTCCAAAAGCCTGATAAAAGAAAGAACGCTGCAACTGAAAATTATAAAGTAGCTTAGGTATCGCTCTTGGTAAATTCGCTACAATACGACAATTGGTGTTGAAGTGGTTTTTCTTGTGTTAACACAATCTCTCATTTGTTTCCGGTTTCCGGGTAAATCCTTCTTGGAGGTTGGAAATGATGTCCGATAATCCTTCCCTCCCGCTGCTATCCTTCGGTGCGCAACAGCTACCGGTAGCTTGGTATTTCGATAAAAAGATTTTCGAGATCGAACAGAAGTTGATTTTCGGGACGAGCGCCGGCTATGTCGGCCATGAGTTGATGGTGCCAAGTGTTAATGACTATCGCTCGCAAGAATGGCGCGACCATGCACAACTGATTGTGCGGCAGGCAGATGGCCTCTATGAGATGTCGAATGTTTGCCGGCATCGCCAGGCGATCATGCTGGAAGGTTCCGGCAACGCGAAAAATATCGTTTGCCCGATCCACCATTGGACTTACGATTGTGGCGGAAAACTTATTGGAGCCCCATATTTTCCTGCCAACCCGTCGCTGAATTTGGAAAAAAAGAAACTTGAAGAGTGGCACGGTTTGTTATTTAACGGACCACGATCTGCCAATGCTGATCTATCTGGGATGCGCTTTTCACAAGAGCTTGACTTTACAGGGTACAAGCTGGATCGGATCGAGTTGCATGAGTGTAATTACAACTGGAAAACCTTCATTGAAGTTTATCTTGAAGACTACCATGTAGCATCCTACCACCCTGGATTGGGGGGCTTCGTCAGCTGTGATGATTTAAGTTGGCAGTTTGGTGAATGGTATTCAGCGCAACGGGTTGGCATTCGTTCGTTGACCAGGCCAGGTTCGGCGGCTTATCAACGTTGGCACAAGGCGGTACTCGATTATCACAATGGACAGTTGCCGGAACATGGTGCGATCTGGCTGACGTATTATCCGAACGTCATGGTTGAGTGGTACCCGCAGGTGCTGGTGGTATCCACGGTGATTCCACAGGCTGTAGATAAGACACTGAATGTAGTCGAGTTTTACTATCCGGAAAACATTGCGCTGTTTGAGCCTGACTTTATCAAGGCTGAGCAGGCTGCCTATATGGAGACGGCTCTTGAGGATGATGATATTGCTGAACGTATGGATCGTGGTCGCCACGCATTGCTCAGGCAGGGACGTTGTGAGGTAGGACCGTATCAATTACCCATGGAAGATGGGTTGCAGCAC
>JBAQUE010000286.1:0-2281 GCA_049297315.1 Rugosibacter sp. | reverse complement strand
ATCGTCATCCGCCTCGGCCATGCCGCGCCGCTCACCGGCCCGCAGGCGCATCTGGGCAAGGACAATGAAAACGGCGCGCGCCTGGCGGTGGAAGATGCCAATGCCGCAAACCTGGCCTTCGGTGGCCGCGCGGTGAAGTTCGAACTGCTCAGCGAGGACGACCAGTCCGACCCGCGGCAGGGTAATCTGGTGGCGCAGAAGTTTGTCGATGCGAAGGTGAATGCCGTCATTGGCCATCTCAATTCCGGCACCACGATCCCGGCCTCCCGGCTCTACGCCAATGCCGGCATCCCGCAAGTGTCACCCTCGGCAACCAACCCGACCTACACCCACCAGGGCTTCAAGACCGCCTTCCGTGTCATGGCCAACGATGTGCAGCAAGGCCATGTGCTGGGAAATTACGCAGTCAACAATCTGCAAGCCAAAACCGTCGCCGTGATTGACGACAAAACCGCCTATGGCGAAGGCCTGGCGACGGAATTCAAGAAAGCCGCCATTGCCGCAGGCGCGACCGTGGTGGCTGAAGAGCACACGGATGACAAGTCGGTCGATTTCAAATCCATCCTCACCACCATCAAGGGCAAGCAGCCCGATTTGATTTTCTTCGGCGGCATGGACCCGCAAGCCGCACCGATGGCGCGGCAGATCAAGCAACTCGGCGTCCCCGCCAAATTTCTCTTGGGCGACGGCGGTTGCAATGCGGATTTCATGAAAAACGCCGCTGACGCCAGCGCAGGCATCTACTGCTCCCTGCCCGGCGTGCCGCTCGCCAGGATGGCCGGCGGCGCGAAATTCTCCGAGCGCTATCAGGCGCGCTTCAATGCCAACATCCAGTCCTACGCCCCCTATGCCTATGACGCCGCGATGGTGCTCATCGAAGCGGCCAAACGCGCCCAGTCCGGCGAGCCCGCAAAAATACTGGCCGAGCTGCCCAAGACCGACTACAACGGCGTAACCGCCCACATCCTGTTCGATGCCAAAGGCGACTTGAAGGACGGCGTGATCAGCATGTACGTCGGCAAAAACGGCGCGTGGGAGCCGCTGGAAACCATCAGCACCGCCGTCTCGCCAGCGCCGACTTTTACGAAGTGATATTTGGACGCATCGGGACTCATCGGGACTCATCGCATGGCACTTGATCCGCAGCTCACTGGCAATGTTGGCCGTACTGCAAAGAAAAGTAGGTGGGCGAATAGGTCATGGGGCGCCTATAAGCGCTACGACTGACTGAACCTGCTCCATCCGTCCCGTCCACGCCGCCATATCGTATTATTCGCGGCGTGGATATTTTTCTTCAACAAGTGGCCAATGGCCTCACGCTGGGTAGCATTTATGCGCTGGTTGCGCTGGGCTACACCCTCGTTTATGGCATTCTCGGCCTGATCAATTTTGCGCACGGCGAGGTGGTGATGGTGGGGGCGCTCACCGCCTTGGCCACCAGCAAATTTCTGCTCGCCGCCGCGCTGCCGCCTTATGTGGTGTTTGTGCTGGCTTTCCTGATTGCTGCGCTCGTGTGCATGGCGTTGAGTGTCATCATTGAGCGCATCGCTTACCGCCCCTTGCGCAACGCGCCGCGCCTGGCGCCCTTGATTACCGCGATTGGCGTTTCCATCATCCTGCAACAATTGGCGATGATGCTGTGGGGGCGTAGCTACCATGCGATGCCGCAACTCTTGCCGGAGACGGCTTTTGCACTAGGTGGTGTGCAGATCACCGTGATTCAGCTGGTCATCATCGGCGTGGCCGGCCTGACCATGGCGGCGCTGCTGGTGCTGGTGAACCGCACGCGACTGGGCCGCGCCATGCGCGCGACGGCGGAGAACCCGGGCATCGCCGCGCTGATGGGCGTCGATGCCAACCGCATCATCGTGCTGGCCTTCATGATCGGCTCGGCGCTGGCCGCCCTGGCCGGCATGCTGGTGGCATCCAACTACGGCATCGCGCATTACAACATGGGCTTCATGCTGGGCTTGAAAGCCTTTACCGCAGCGGTGCTGGGCGGCATCGGCAATCTGGCGGGTGCGGTGGTCGGCGGCCTGTTGCTGGGCGTGATCGAGGCGCTGGGTGCGGGCTACATTGGCGATCTGACGGGCGGCGTCCTGGGCAGCCAGTATCAGGATGTGTTCGCCTTCTTTGTGCTGATCGGCGTGCTGGTGCTGCGGCCGGCCGGACTGCTCGGCGAGCGCGTGGCGGAGCGGGCATGAACGCGGGAATGGTTACGGGAATTATTACGGAAATAGGCGCACGAATGCCACGCAAGGTGCAACTGGCGCTCGCCCTT
>JBAQUE010000285.1:0-18588 GCA_049297315.1 Rugosibacter sp. | reverse complement strand
AAGCTATGGTGTGCCGGGCGTGCTGTTCGACAAGGCGGCCAAGGGCGCGCAGGCTTATCTCGCCTTTGCGGCGGAAATGATAGAACGCGTCAATCACTGGAAGGAATGAAATGAACGCAACGCGAATGAAAGGCCTCGGCCGTGGGCTGGACACGCTGCTTGACCCCGAAACCAGCAGCAAGGCGCAGCGCCAGGACGTGTTGCCCGTTGGCGCATTGCAGCCCGGCAAATACCAGCCGCGCACAAGGATGGACCCGGGCTCTCTGGAAGAGCTGGCGGCCTCGATCAAGGCACAGGGCCTGATCCAGCCGATTTCGGTGCGGCCTGTCGGCAGCGGCAGTAATCGGTATGAAATCATTGCGGGTGAGCGGCGCTGGCGCGCGGCGCAGATTGCCGGCCTGGGCGAAGTGCCCGTACTCATCCGCGATATACCGGACGATGCCGCGCTGGCCATATCGCTGATTGAAAATATCCAGCGCGAAGACCTGAATCCGCTGGAAGAGGCGGCCGGTATCCAGCGCCTGATTGATGAATTTGAAATGACACACCAGCAGGCTGCCGACGCACTGGGCCGCTCGCGCTCGGCGGCGACGAACCTGCTACGCCTGTTGCAATTGGCCAAGCCGGCGCAGGATATGCTGATGGCCGGTGATATCGAAATGGGACACGCGCGTGCATTGCTGGCGTTGCCGAAGGCGGAGCAGGGGCGTCTGGCCGCCATGGTGGTCGAAAAAAGCTATTCGGTGCGTGATACGGAGCGCCTGGTCGCCCATGAACTGAACCCGCCACACAAAAAAGAAGGCCTTATCAAAGCAGACCGCGACCTGTTGCGTCTTGAAGAAGATCTTTCTGATCGGCTCGGTGCGACGGTGAAGA
Source organism: Rugosibacter sp. (assembly GCA_049297315.1). GTDB lineage: Bacteria > Pseudomonadota > Gammaproteobacteria > Burkholderiales > Rhodocyclaceae > Rugosibacter. The sequence continues at coordinate 17,712 of JBAQUE010000285.1, read as the reverse complement.
TCAACGCCAATCGCAAAGGCGCCGGTGCGTTGACCATACGCTTTTCCAGTCTCGATCAACTGGATGGCCTGTTGGCGCGTTTAGGCTAAGTGAGTGCTCAGTGCGAAGCAACTCGCCGTGCCATGAACGCCGACTTTTTCGCGAGCACAGCGGCCAGTCTTTATTGACAAAAATCAATTGCTGCGCGGCAACATTTTATTGACACCTATTTTGTTGGCCCCTATAATCGCGCGGCTTTGGAATGGAACAGTCAAAATAAGATGTATAAGGCTGTGCTCCTGCAATTTGCCGTAATCCTGGGTGCTGCTGGTTTGGCTGGTTTGTGGTTGGGTCAGCAGGGGATGGTGTCCGCCTTGTTAGGCGGTGCGGCATATGCGATTCCAAACCTGTTTTTCGTGGCGCGTCTTTCTGCAGCAGCGACGATGGGTCGCGCCAACGCGGCGACTTTCTTCTTCGGCGAGCTGGTTAAAGTGCTGGCGACGATCGTAATTTTGGTGGCAGCTCAGCGGTACTACGCCGTTCATTGGCTAGCAATGCTGGGGGGGCTGTTTGTGGCTTTGCAAGCTAATTTGTTGGCGTTTTTATTGAAAAACTGATCATGGCATCCAGCACAGAGCATGCGCCTACCGCAGGCGACTACATTGTTCACCACCTGACCCACCTGACCAATACCGGTCACAAACAAACGTCCATCATCGATTGGAGCGTATTCAATGTGGATACGCTGTTCTGGTCGGTCAGCATGGGCGCGCTTGGCGTCTGCCTCATGATCCTGGCCGCACGGCGTGCCACATCGGGCGTTCCTGGCCGCTTCCAGGGCGCGGTTGAAATGCTGGTGGAAATGGTTGAAACGCAATCCAAGTCGATCGTGCATGGTGATCGCCGTTTTATCGCACCCGTTGCCCTGACGGTTTTTGTCTGGGTGCTGTTCATGAACCTGCTCGACCTCCTGCCGGTTGACCTGCTGCCTAAAATCGCCACCGACGTATTTGGTCTCCATTACCAACGTGTGGTACCCACGGCTGATTTGAATGGATCGCTGGGCATGGCGCTCGGCGTCCTGTTGCTCTGTCTTTACTACAATATCAAGATCAAGGGCCTGGGTGGTTGGGTACATGAATTGTTTACCGCCCCGTTTGGCAGCCATCCCTTGCTGTATCCCGTTAATTTTGCGATGCAGATGATTGAATTCGTCGCCAAGACGGTATCGCACGGCATGCGGCTGTTTGGCAACATGTATGCTGGCGAACTGGTGTTCATGCTGATCGCCCTGCTGGGCAGTACGGCCACGACACTCGGATTTTTGGGTCATGTGGTGGCCGGCTCCGCTTGGGCGATTTTTCACATCCTGATCATCGTGTTGCAGGCGTTTATTTTCATGATGCTGACGCTGGTGTATATCGGCCAGGCGCATGAGAGTCATTAGTTTGTAGTGCTTGAGTAGTTTTTATTGATTCGTTTTTAACTTTAATAGAGGGAGTCGTCATGGAACACGTTCTTGGTTTTGTTGCGCTGGCCGCTGGCCTGATCATTGGCCTGGGTGCTGTTGGTGCTTGTATCGGCATTGGCATCATGGGTTCAAAATACCTTGAAGCCTCGGCCCGGCAGCCGGAGTTGATGAATGCCCTGCAGACCAAGATGTTCCTGCTGGCCGGCCTGATTGACGCCGCCTTCCTGATTGGTGTTGGTATTGCAATGATGTTTGCGTTCGCCAACCCCTTCATTCTCAAGTAATTGTGCGGCTTCTGCTTAAAGGACCGATAACGTGAATCTGAACGCAACGCTGTTTGCCCAGCTGGCTGTGTTCTTTGTCTTGGCGTGGTTTACGATGAAATTCGTGTGGCCGCCCATCATGAAGGCACTGGACGAGCGCGCGGGAAAAATCGCCGACGGGCTCGCCGCAGCGGACAAGGCGAAAGCCGACTTGGCGCACGCTGAAAAAAAGGCGGGTGAAGAAATGCGCCATGCGCGCGAGTCGGCTGCCGAGTTCCGCAGTGGCGCTGAAAAGCAGGCTGGACAATTGGTGGAGGATGCGCGTGCGGAAGCGGCGCGTATTGTTGCTGCCGCGCGCGCGGCAGCCGAGACCGAGGCCGCCGCCGCCGCGCAACGCGCCAAAGAGTCGCTGCGTGAGCAGGTTGCCATGCTGGCTGTTGCCGGCGCCGAGAAGATTCTCCGCAAGGAGATCAACACCCAAGCGCATGCCGAGTTGCTGACCCAGCTCAAGTCGGAGCTCTGATCCCCCATGGCCGAAAACCTTACGCTGGCGCGTCCCTACGCCGAGGCTGCGTTCCAATTGGCCAAAGGGCCGGGCGGCTTGGCCGCTGGCGATCTGGCGGCATGGTCTGGTGCGCTTTCCCGGCTGGCGAATGTCGCGGCCAATCCGGTGATGGAAGAGTGCATTGGCAATCCGCGATTTACGCCAGAACAACTGACACAACTTTGCCTGGACGCGGCGGACGGCAAGCTTTCCGTAGAACAGCAGGGCTTTGTCAAGGTGCTGGTGGAGAACAATCGCCTGACCGTGTTGCCTGAAATCAGCGCGCTGTTTGATGTGCTCAAGGCGGGTGCGGAAGATACCAAGCAGGCTGAAATCACCTCAGCCTTTCCGATGGATGACGCCGCGCAGAAAAATCTGGTTGCCGACCTTGAGCATAAATTCGGCTGCCGCATCCGGGCAACGATCAAGCTGGACCCGGAACTGATCGGTGGCGTGCGGATTGCCGTCGGCGATGAAGTCATTGATGCCTCGGTGCGCGGCAAACTCGCCGCGATGGCCACAGCACTAAAGAACTAGGAGTTATTTGATGAATCTGAATCCATCTGAAATCAGCGACCTGATCAAAACGCGCATCCAGGGCATGCAACTGGAAGCCACCTCACGTAACGAGGGCACGGTTGTTTCAGTCACTGACGGCATCTGCCGCGTGCATGGCTTGGCAGACGTCATGCAGGGTGAAATGCTGGAATTTCCCGGCAACACCTTCGGCCTGGCGCTGAACCTTGAGCGCGACTCGGTCGGCGCCGTGGTGCTGGGTGACTATGAACATATTTCCGAAGGCGATACGGTCAAATGTACCGGACGCATTCTGGAAGTGCCGATCGGCCCCGAACTGCTTGGCCGCGTGGTCAACGCCTTAGGCGAACCAATAGACGGCAAGGGGCCGGTCAATGCGAAGCTCACCGACAAACTGGAAAAAGTCGCGCCAGGCGTGATCTGGCGCAAATCCGTATCACAGCCAGTGCAAACTGGCCTCAAGGCGATTGACTCGATGGTTCCCGTCGGCCGTGGTCAGCGCGAGCTGATTATTGGCGACCGGCAAACCGGTAAAACAGCTGTTGCGGTGGATGCCATCATCAACCAAAAAGGCCAGAACATGTTCTGTGTCTATGTGGCGATTGGGCAAAAGGCTTCGACCGTGGCCAACGTGGTGCGCAAGCTCGAAGAGCATGGCGCGATGGAATACACGGTAGTGGTGGCGGCCACCGCATCCGATTCGGCGGCGATGCAGTTCCTCGCACCCTATGCGGGCTGCACGATGGGCGAGTATTTCCGCGATCGCGGCATGGATGCGCTGATTGTGTATGACGATCTGACCAAGCAGGCTTGGGCGTACCGCCAGATTTCCCTGCTACTGCGCCGTCCTCCGGGCCGTGAAGCCTATCCGGGCGATGTGTTCTACCTGCACTCGCGTCTGCTTGAACGTGCCGCGCGCGTCTCCGAAGCCTGGGTAGAAAAGCTCACGAATGGTGAAGTCAAGGGCAAGACCGGTTCCCTGACTGCATTACCCATCATCGAAACGCAAGCGGGTGACGTATCAGCTTTCGTGCCGACCAACGTGATTTCGATTACCGACGGCCAGATCTTCCTTGAGACCGACCTGTTCAACGCCGGTATCCGGCCCGCCATGAACGCCGGTATATCGGTGTCCCGTGTGGGTGGTGCGGCGCAAACCAAGGTCATCAAGAAACTGGGTGGCGGTGTGCGCCTGTCGCTGGCGCAATATCGTGAGCTGGCGGCATTTGCCCAGTTTGCTTCAGACCTGGATGAGGTGACACGCAAGCAGCTGGAACGTGGTCGCCGGGTCACCGAGCTAATGAAGCAGCTACAGTATTCGCCGTTAAAGGTGGCGGATATGGCGATTTCGCTGTACGCCTCCAATGAAGGCTTCATGGACGATGTCGACGTGCCGCGCATCCTGGCTTTTGAAACCGCGATGCATCAGGTCATGCACCAGAAGCATGCCGATCTGGTGACCAAGATAGAAACGACAAAAGACCTGGACAAGGACGCTGAAGCGCAGCTCAAGGCCGCGCTGGTCGAGTTCAAGAAATCCTGGGCCTGATTTACGCACACCTGACGGACTAACAAAGGGCGATCATGGCGGGCAGTAAAGAAATACGCAGCAAGATCAAGAGCGTGCAAAACACGCGCAAGATTACCAAGGCGATGGAGATGGTGGCCGCATCCAAAATGCGCAAGGCGCAGGAGCGGATGCGTGCTGCCCGGCCTTACAGTGAAAAGATCCGCCGTCTGGCGGCCAATCTTTCGCATGCCTTGATTACGGATTATCGTCATCCGTTCCTGGTGAAAAGCGCTGCGGTCAAACGCGTTGGGCTGATTGTGATTTCAACCGACAAGGGCTTGTGTGGTGGGCTCAACACCAATATCCTGCGCCAGTCGATGAACACGATGCGGCAATGGGAAGCAAATGGTGTTGATGATATCCGCGTGACCTGCATCGGCAACAAGGGGCTGGGCTTTATGCAGCGCCTCGGCGCCCAGGTGGTGTCGCACATCACGCATATTGGCGATACGCCACACCTCGAAACCCTGATCGGGCCAATCAAGGTCATGCTGGATGCCTATCAGGCCGGCGAGCTGGATGAAGTGCATATTGCTTACACGCGCTTCGTCAACACCATGTCGCAGCAGGCTGTCATTGAGCCTTTGCTGCCGCTTTCCGGTGATCGTCTTGGCACACCCGAGGCCGGGTGGGATTATCTCTATGAACCCGATGCGCAAACGGTCGTTGATGATTTGCTGCTGCGTTATGTTGAAACCCTGATCTACCAGGGTGTGACGGAGAACATGGCGTCCGAGCAATCGGCGCGCATGGTCGCGATGAAGGCAGCGACAGACAACGCCGGCAGCGTGATCAAGGAATTGCAGCTGGTATACAACAAGGCGCGCCAGGCGGCGATTACCAAAGAAATTTCAGAAATCGTCGGCGGCGCGGCGGCCATTGCAGGCTGAGCGCCGGCATGACGGATCAAGCAGAATTATCTTAAGGAAATAACCATGAATAACGGAAACATCGTTCAATGCATTGGCGCGGTAGTCGATATCAAGTTCCCCCGCGAGTTCATGCCGCACGTTTATGAAGCCCTGACGCTTGACGAAGCCGATGCCGGCAATGCCGAAGCTGGCCTGACCTTCGAGGTACAGCAGCAGTTGGGTGATGGCGTGGTGCGTACCATCGCGCTGGGTTCATCCGATGGCCTGCGCCGTGGTATGCAAGTGAAAAAAACCGGCGCGCCGATTTCGGTGCCGGTGGGTACCGGTACGCTGGGCCGCATCATGGATGTGCTCGGCCGTCCGATCGACGAAGCCGGCCCGATTGCATGTGACGAGTTGCGCCCGATCCATGCCAAGGCGCCGAAATTCGACGAGCTGTCACCCTCGGTTGACCTGTTGCCCACCGGCATCAAGGTGATCGACTTGATCTGCCCGTTCGCCAAGGGCGGCAAGATTGGCCTCTTCGGTGGCGCCGGCGTGGGCAAGACCGTGAACATGATGGAACTGATCAACAACATCGCCAAGTCCTACGGTGGCTATTCGGTATTCGCCGGCGTGGGTGAGCGGACCCGCGAGGGCAATGACTTCTATCACGAAATGGAAGAGTCCAAGGTGCTCGACAAGGTGGCGATGGTCTTCGGCCAGATGAACGAGCCACCCGGCAACCGGTTGCGTGTGGCGTTGACCGGCCTGACCATGGCTGAAAAGTTCCGTGACGAAGGCCGCGACATCCTGTTCTTCGTGGATAACATCTACCGTTACACGCTGGCAGGTACCGAAGTTTCCGCGCTGCTTGGCCGCATGCCTTCCGCCGTGGGTTATCAGCCGACGCTGGCCGATGAAATGGGCCGCCTGCAAGAACGCATCACTTCTACCAAGGTCGGTTCGATCACCTCCATCCAGGCCGTGTATGTGCCTGCCGATGACTTGACCGACCCATCGCCGGCAACCACCTTCCTTCACCTTGACGCCACCGTCGTGCTGTCGCGTGATATCGCAGCGCTGGGCATTTACCCGGCCGTTGATCCGCTGGATTCCACCTCGCGCCAGCTTGATCCGCTGGTCGTTGGTGAGGAGCACTACAACGTGGCGCGTCGCGTGCAGTCCAACCTGCAACGCTACAAGGAACTGCGCGACATCATCGCGATTCTCGGCATGGACGAGCTGGCGCCGGAAGACAAGCTGGCCGTGTCCCGTGCGCGCAAAATCCAGCGCTTCCTGTCCCAGCCGTTCAACGTTGCCGAAGTATTCACCGGCTCGCCCGGCAAGATCGTTTCGCTGGCGGATACCATCAAGGGCTTCAAGATGATCGTTGATGGCGAATGTGACGAGCTGCCGGAACAGGCGTTCTACATGGTGGGCGCGATTGAAGAAGCCTTTGAAAAGGCCAAGACGCTTTAATTGCACCCCGGATGAGAGGTAAGGTATGGCCATGACTGTTCATGTTGATGTGGTAAGCGCCGAAGAGTTGATCTTCTCGGGTCTGGCCGAGTTTGTCGCATTGCCTGGCGAGGATGGTGAGCTGGGTATCCTGCCCGGCCATATGCCCCTGATGTCACGCATCAAGCCGGGTGCGGTGCGCATCAAGCTGCAAGACGGCGAGGAAGAGCTGATTTTTGTCGCCGGCGGCTTGCTGGAAGTGCAGCCGGGGCTGGTGACCGTGCTTGCCGATACGGCGATCCGTGGTACCGATCTTGACCAGGCAAAGGCAGAAGAAGCCAAGAAACGCGCCGAGGAAGCGCTTGCTTCGCGGAGCGCCGAAATGGATTACGCCCGCGCCCAGGCTGAACTCAGCGAGGCAATCGCCCAGTTGTCTGCGATTGACCGCTTGCGTAAGCGCGGTCATTGAGCCAAGCGTTGGTGCAACTGATGGATGGAAGCAAATAAAAAGCGGCCTTGGCCGCTTTTTTATTTATCGTTGCAGTCAGTATCAGGCAGCAGCTGAATTTCTTGAATCGTGCGTCGGGCCAGTATTGCGTGCCAACAACGAACGCACCGTAACAGGCATAATGCTAAATCATGCAAAACATAAAGCGAATGCAGTCAGGCTCAGACAAGTTTTCCTGACACGTGCGCATTGTTCATATCGGAGTCCCACCATGACTGATCTTGGCATTATCGCCAAACTCACGCCCTATAAGCCGAAGCACAAAGTACGCTTCGTCACCGCAACATCCTTGTTCGATGGCCACGATGCTTCAATCAACATCATGCGGCGCATCCTGCAATCGACTGGGGTTGAAGTGATCCATCTTGGCCATAATCGTTCGGTCGATGAAATCGTCACCGCCGCCTTGCAGGAGGATGTTCAAGGCATCGCCATCTCGTCGTACCAGGGGGGGCATGTCGAGTTTTTCAAATACATGATTGACTTGCTCAAGCAACGCGGTGGTCAAGACATCAAAGTCTTCGGCGGCGGCGGCGGCGTGATCGTGCCGACGGAACGCGAAGAATTGCATGCGTATGGCGTAGCCCATCTGTACTCGGTTGAAGATGGCCGGACGCTGGGTTTGCAGGGCATGATCAATGACATGGTGGCGCGCTGCGATGTGGATATGGGCCCGCGTGCGCCGCAGGATTTGCAGGCGCTGGAAAATGGCGATCGCCGCGCCCTGAGCCAGGTGATTACCGCGCTTGAGAATGGCGCCTGGCCGACGCAGGCAAAACAGGCGCTGTTAGCAAAGGCCGCCGCTCATTTGGGTAATAAGCCAGCGCCGACTTTTGGCATTACCGGCACGGGCGGCGCGGGGAAGAGTTCGCTGACCGACGAGTTGATCCGCCGCTTCCGCCTGGACCAGCATGACCAATTGAAGATTGCGGTGATCTCGATCGATCCCTCGCGCAAGCGCACGGGCGGGGCGTTGCTCGGCGACCGCATCCGCATGAACGCGATCCAGCACCCCAACATCTACATGCGCTCGCTGGCCACGCGCAATTTCGACAACAACAGCGGCAGCGAAATTTCCAGGGCGCTGCCGGACGTGCTGGCTGCCTGCAAAGTGGCGGGCTTTGATTTGATCATTGTGGAAACCTCAGGCATCGGCCAGGGCGATGCGGCCATTGTGCCGCTGGTGGATTTATCGCTGTATGTGATGACGCCGGAGTTCGGCGCGGCGTCGCAGCTGGAAAAAATCGACATGCTGGATTTTGCCGATTTCGTGGCGATCAACAAGTTCGACCGCAAGGGCGCGGAAGATGCGCTACGCGACGTGCGCAAGCAATATCAGCGAAATCGTGAGCGCTTCACGGAAAAAACCGAAGACATGCCAGTGTTCGGCACCATGGCGGCGCGCTTCAACGACGATGGCGTCACCGCACTGTATCAGGCGCTGGCGGCACGGCTGGTCGAGCATGGCCTGAAACTGAAACCAGGTTTTCTGCCGAAGGTGACTGTCAAATGCTCTTCCGCCAGCCGCGCCATCGTGCCGTCGGAGCGTGTGCGTTACCTCGCCGACATCGCCGATACCTTGCGCGCCTATCATCGCCAGGTGGATGAGCAGGCGCAAATCGCGCACGAACGGCAGGCCTTGCAAACTTCACAGCAACTGTTCAAGGCTTGCGAGAAGAATGCGGCGGATTTCGATGAACTGATTGCATGGAAAGACAGCCAGCTCACACCACATGCCAGAAAGCTACTGGCCATGTGGCCGGACATGAAAAAAGCCTATGCGGGCGACGAGTACGTGGTGCAGATCCGCGACAAGGAAATCCGCACCGCGCTGGTCAGCGAGACGCTTTCCGGCAGCAAGATCCGCAAGGTCGTATTGCCGCGCTTCGACGACGCAGGCGAGCTGCTCAAGTTCCTCATGCGCGAAAATGTTCCCGGTTCCTTCCCCTACACCGCCGGCGTGTTCGCCTTCAAGCGCGAGAACGAAGACCCGACGCGCATGTTCGCCGGCGAGGGCGATGCCTTCCGCACGAACAAGCGTTTTCTCAAGGTCTCCGAGGGCATGCCGGCCAAGCGCTTGTCCACGGCTTTCGACTCGGTCACGCTCTATGGATGCGACCCGGATCTGCGTCCCGATATCTACGGCAAGATCGGCAACTCCGGTGTGTCTATCGCCACGCTCGACGACCTCAAGGTGCTGTATTCGGGCTTCGACCTCTGCGACCCGGCCACCTCGGTGTCCATGACCATCAACGGCCCGGCGCCGATGATGCTGGCCATGTTCCTCAACACCGCCGTGGATCAGCAGATCGACAAGTTCCGCGCACAGAATGGCCGCGAGCCCACCGACGACGAAGCTGAAAAAATTCGCGCATGGGCGCTGTCCTCGGTGCGTGGCACGGTGCAGGCAGACATCCTCAAGGAAGACCAGGGGCAGAACACCTGCATCTTTTCCACCGAATTCGCGCTGAAGATGATGGGCGACATCCAGGAATATTTTGTCCAGCATCAGGTGCGCAACTTCTATTCGGTATCGATCTCCGGTTATCACATTGCCGAAGCTGGCGCCAACCCGATCTCGCAACTGGCTTTCACGCTGGCCAATGGCTTCACCTATGTCGAAGCCTATCTGGCGCGCGGCATGCACATCGATGAATTCGCGCCGAACCTGAGTTTTTTCTTCAGCAATGGCATGGATCCGGAATACGCGGTGATCGGTCGCGTCGCGCGGCGCATCTGGGCGGTGGCGATGAAACAGCGCTATGGCGCCAACGAGCGCAGCCAGAAAATGAAGTACCACATCCAGACTTCCGGCCGCTCACTGCATGCGCAGGAAATGGATTTCAATGATATCCGCACCACCCTGCAGGCGCTGATCGCCATTTATGACAACTGCAACAGCCTGCACACCAATGCCTACGATGAGGCGATCACCACGCCGACCGAGGAAAGCGTGCGCCGCGCGATGGCGATCCAGCTCATCATCAACCGCGAATGGGGCCTGGCGAAAAATGAGAACCCGAACCAGGGCGCCTTCATCATTGACGAACTGACTGACCTCGTCGAAGAGGCCGTGCTCAAGGAGTTCGAAGCCCTCGCCTCGCGCGGCGGCGTGCTCGGCGCGATGGAAACCGGCTACCAGCGCGGCAAGATACAGGAAGAGTCGATGCATTACGAGCACATGAAGCACGATGGTTCGTACCCAATCATCGGCGTGAATACTTTCCTCAATCCCAGGGGCAACGGCGTGCAGGGCGAGATCGAGCTGGCGCGTTCGACGGAAGATGAAAAGCAGTCGCAGTTGCGCCGCCTGGCGGACTTTCAGGTGCGCAACAAGGAACAATCGGCGCTATGGATTGCCCGCCTGCGTGAAGCGGTGGTCAAGGACCAAAATGTGTTCGCGGTGATGATGGATGCCGTGCGCCATTGTTCGCTCGGGCAGATTTCCAGCACGTTGTATGAAGTCGGCGGCCAATATCGCCGCAGCATGTAACCAACCCAGCAAGGAGAGCAGCAAATGAGTATCCAGACCGTTGGCATCATCGGCGCCGGCACCATGGGCAACGGCATCGCGCAAGCGTGTGCGGTTGCCGGTATTGACGCAGTAATGCTCGACATCAACGAAGCCGCCGTGCAAAAAGGCCTGGCCACGATTTCCGCCAGCCTCGACCGGCTGGTCAAGAAAGAAAAAATGAGCGCCGAGCAAAAGGCGGCTGCGCTGGCGCGCATCAAGCCGACGACGCAGATGGGCGACATGAAGGCGGTCGGCATGGTGATCGAGGCGGCCACCGAAAACGCAGGCCTCAAGCTGAAGATCATCAAGGAGGTTGAAACTATCATTGGTGCCGAGGCGATCATCGCCAGCAACACCTCGTCGATTTCCATCACCCAGATGGCCGCTGCCACGGCGCGCCCGGACAAATTCATCGGCATGCATTTTTTCAACCCGGTGCCGATGATGGCGCTGGTGGAAGTCATCCGCGGCCTGCAAACCTCGGATGCCACCCACGCCAGGGTGGAAGCGCTGGCGCGCACGCTGGGTAAGCATCCGGTCACGGTCAAGAACAATCCCGGCTTTGTCGTCAACCGCATTCTCTGCCCGATGATCAACGAAGCGATTTTTGTCCTCGCCGAGGGGTTGGCGACGGCTGAAGATATCGACGAGGGCATGAAGCTCGGCTGCAATCATCCCATCGGCCCGCTGGCGCTGGCCGACATGATCGGGCTGGATACCCTGCTGGCCGTGATGCAGGTGTTTTATGAAGGATTCAACGACCCGAAATATCGGGCACCGTCGCTGCTCAAGGAAATGGTCGCCGCCGGTTATCTGGGGCGCAAGAGCGGGCGAGGCTTTTATAACTATGGCTGATGCCCAGAAAGTTATGCGCAGCGGTATCCGGCCGGACGGCGCTGGTGTTACGGCGCGTGGCCCGCTGGCTGGCCTGCGCGTCCTCGATCTCACGCGCCTGCTGCCCGGCCCGATGGCTACACTGCATTTAGCTGATCAAGGCGCAGAAGTCATCAAAATCGAAGACACCGGCGCTGGCGACTATGCGCGCACGATGGGTCCCGGTGCGGCGGAAGCGAACGCTGCAGGCGAAGACAGCTTGTTTTATCGCGTGCTCAACCGCAACAAGAAAAATCTGCGCCTGGACTTGAAGCAGGCCGCCGGCGTTGAGGCTTTTCTGCGCCTTGCCGCTGATGCCGATGTCATCTTCGAAAGCTTCCGTCCCGGCGTCGCCGACCGCCTGGGCATCGGTTATGAAACCGTGCGCGCCATCAATCCGCGTATCGTGTATTGCGCGATCACCGGCTACGGGCAGACCGGCCCGTGGGCAAAACTTGCTGGACACGATCTCAACTTCATCGCCATGGCCGGCCTGCTGGAACAGATCGGCACGGCCGGCGGCGCACCGGCGATTCCCGATTTCCAGATCGGCGATCTGCTCGGCGGCTGCCTGACCTCGCTGGTCGGCGTGCTCACCGCCGTGATGGGCGCCAAAGCCACCGGCCAGGGCAGCTATGTGGATGTCGCCATGGCCGATGCGGTGCTGGGGCACTCGCTATTTACCCTGCTGGCCACCCAGACAGGCGAAGGCCTGTCGCCGCGCGGCGAAGGCGAACTGACCGGCGCCTCGCCCTGCTACAACGTGTACCGCACGGCGGATAACCGCTATCTCGCCGTGGGCGCCATGGAACCGAAATTCTGGCAGATGCTGTGCGCCGCCGTGAATCGTCCCGACCTTGCGCCATTCGGCCTGGCCACCGGTGCGGAAGGCAAACGCGTGTATGACGAACTGGCCGCCGTGATCATTGCGCAGCCGCTGGCGTATTGGGAAAAGACCCTGGTGCCGGTGGATTGCTGCGTGACGCCTGTACTACGCATTGATGAAGCGCTGGTGCATCCACAGTTTGCCGCGCGGCAGGTGACGGCCGAAGTGGATGGCACGACCCAGCTTGCGCCACCGTTCAAGTTGTCGAACTGGCCGTGGACAGAAAAACGTCCGGCCTCAACGGCTGGCGGCGATAGCAATGAAGTGCTGAGTTCGGTGGGTTACTCGGCCGCTGAAATCGAAACCTTGCGCCGTGATCGCGTGATCTGAACGCGGATTCAGCAGCCTCAAACAAAAAGCGACGGCCTGGGCCGTCGCTTTTTGTTGTAACTTGATCAGGGCTGCAATATTTCGAAACGTTCCATCGGGAAGGCATCCGGTACAGTCGGTTGGTTAAACAACTCAACAGCCGGCGAGACTTCCATGAACATCAGCGCCAGGTTCAACAATTTGACTTCGGCTGGGGGCAGGCTATCAATTGAATGCTGGTCAAGATGCGTGGTGACTGCCTTCATGCGGGCAAGCATTACTTTGTAAAACTCGGTAATTTCGCCCATGGTGCTGGAAATCCGCTTTCTGTTGCGCAACAGTTCACTATCCAGCGCCCAGCCAGCCACATAACGCTCAAGATCGTCGAAACCAGCAGGTAAAGTCTGCGTCATTTTGCCATCCCTTCACGAACCATTTTGTCTACAACGTGGTACTGGTGACGTACCGCGACTTCCATGTCGGAAAGCACAAAATTCGGCATCGCGCCGGACTTGATGGCGCGTTGACATGCTTCCAAGGTGCTCAAGTCTTCGGACACCGCATCCCGCAACAGCACTCGCGTATATTCCTGGCTGATGCGCTCGCTGGCCGAACGCGCCTTTGGCATGTACAGGGCAATTTCATAAATCGACTCGTCCACGGACACAGGCCAGAAGTTGTCCGCGAAGTACCAGCCTTGGCCGGGATCAAAGCGGAAGCTCGGGAAAATGACATTGAAGTCAAAGCCCCACTCCAGCTTGCGCTCCGGGTTTACGCCGATCGGCAGGGATGACATGTCCGCGCTGGTACCCTGAGTGAGGGTGGAACCACAACCCATCGCCACGGCTTCCGCACCTGCGGCCTTGTGGTTGGGGTTGGCGTAAATCGAGCCGCGACGGTTGCGCTTGAACAGGTCTACCGCAGAGATATGGCAAAACGGGTTCTGTTTCCCGGTGAACGCATTGGGAATTGAGCGGCCATGCACGAAAGCCACGTGGTAGCCTTCTTGAAATGCGTCGACAATGATTTTCCAGTTGGCTTTTACCTTCGCCCGATAGAAGGCAACCCGGTACATGTCCTGAAACGGATAGCCAGCCAGCGTGTCCTTGAACTCGCCTACCCATTCAGCCAGGGTTTCCTTCGGTTGTGCTGCGACGTTGATGAAGATGAACCCCTCCCAAACGTCACAATGCACCTCGCGCAGGGCATAGTCGGCTTTGTCGAAATTGAAGAACTGGTCTTCATCCGGCACGTTGGTGAGTTGCCCTTCGGTGCTGTAGGTCCAGCCATGGAAGCCACACACGAAATCTTTGGCATTGCCCTTGCCGGAGGCGACGCTATTGCCACGGTGGCAACAGGCGTTGTGGAAAGCGCGCACTTTGCCGTCCTGGCCGCGCACGATGATGAACGTAGCCTCAAGGACATCGATCTCGCGTACAAAATAATCGCCAGGCTGGGCGACATCTTCATCACGGCCGACATTCAGCCAGCTTTGTTTGAAAACATGCTCGCGCTCCAGCTCAAAATAGGCTGGCGAGCGGCATGGTTCTGTAGATACGGGGCCAACACCAAGCTCCGGATAACGCAAGGTTATCGCATTGGGTGGAAATCTTTCCGGCATGTTCATGTTAGGGACTCCTTTAAATATCGTTATTGTTACCCGTTAATGGGGGTCAAGATTACGCCATCGATACCGGTCGATATCGGTTTACATCGAATTGAACTATGGAATACTAAACACTGAAAGTCAAGGACAAGCATACAGGCTTGGTATTGGTGAGAGGGGCGAGTTTTTTCTGCCGCAACGACTATCCATCGGGCTTACTTGTTTTTGGATTTTGGCGCAGGCTTCGCCTCCCTGGTTTTGTCTGCTGCCGGTGATGTTTCATCTGCCGGACTTTCTGCAGCAGTCTGGCCAAAATTCCACGGCCACAACGCAGGATTGGTGAAAATGTTGGCATTCGGGTCGGATGAACCGACGGATTGCTGCATGGCCTCCAGCGCAGCCAGCGTGGCGCGTTGCACTTCCAGCCCCTGGATGGTCATCTGCAACATGCTCAGGTTGGTTTTCAGCCAGCCTTCGACCGCCTTGAGATCCGTAATGCGCTTGTCCAGCTCGTTGGTGTCCAGCGTGGGTGTCATCAGTCCCGGCAAGGGCATGCTGACATTGCCCCACAGGGATTTGAGGAATTCCATCGGGTCAGTATGGGGTGTGCTCATGGCAGGTTTCCTAAAAAGTCGGCGCTGGTGGCGCGGCGCACGGTGATGATACGTCGTTCAGGCAGGGGGCAGGATCTTCCCCGGATTGAGGATGTTGTGTGGATCCAGTGCCTGCTTGATGGTGCGCATCACATCAATGGCCACTGCGCCGTGCTCGGGCAGCAGGTAGTCGCGCTTGCCCATGCCGATGCCATGTTCGCCGGTCGACGTGCCATCCATGCGAATCGCGCGTTGTGCAAGGCGATCGGCGAAGTCATGGGCGCGCTTGCCTTCCTCCGGCTTGGCCGGATCGCTGAGCACGACGACATGAAAATTGCCGTCGCCGACATGGCCGACGATGGGGGCGGGCAGGTTCAGGGTGGCGATGTCGTCCATGGTTTCGGCGATGCACTCGGCCAGCCGCGAGATGGGCACGCAGACATCGGTCGACAAGGCGCGCGAGCCGGGCTTGAGGCCGTGCGCTGCCCACAGCGCATCATGTCGCGCCTGCCAGAGCCTGCTACGGTCTTCAGTGCGCGTGGCCCATTCAAAACCCAGCGCGCCGTGTTCATTAGCGATGTCCGCCACGGTTTTCGTCTGCTCTGCAACGCTGGCCGGCGAGCCGTGCAGTTCAAAAAACAGCGTTGGCGCTTCGCGCAGGACGGTCTTGCTGTGCCGGTTGAGCGCGGCGATGGCCAGCGTATCCAGCAACTCGATGCGCGCCACCGGCACGCCGAGCTGTATGGTCTGGATCACGGTATTCACCGCGGCGGCGATGCTGGGAAAGGTGCACACCGCGCTGGCGATGGCTTCCGGCACAGGATGCAGGCGCACGGTCAGTTCGGTGATGATGCCCAGCGTGCCTTCCGAGCCGACCAGCAGGCGCGTGAGGTCATAACCGGCGGATGATTTGCGCGCGCGGCCGCCGGTCTTGAGGATGCGCCCATCGGCCAGCACGGCGGTCAGGCCCAGCACATTCTCGCGCATCGTGCCGTAGCGTACGGCGTTGGTGCCCGATGCGCGCGTCGCCGCCATGCCGCCCAGGCTGGCGTCGGCGCCAGGGTCGATCGGGAAGAACAGGCCGGTACCATTGAGCGCCGCATTGAGTTGCTTGCGCGTCACGCCGCATTGCACCGTGGCATCCATGTCTTCAGTGCGGATGGCGAGCACTTGATTCAGCGCCGACAGGTCGATGCAGATGCCGCCCTGCACGGCGAGGATATGGCCTTCCAGCGAAGTGCCTGCACCATAGGCGATGACGGGGGTGCGGTGGGTGTTGCACAGCGTAAGAATCTCGGCAACCTCGGCGGTGGATGCGGCGAACACCACGCCATCGGGCGGCATCGGCGGGTGCGATGATTCATCCTTGCCATGCTGCAGGCGCACGGCTTCAGCCACCGAAAAGCGGGAACCAAACCGGGCAGTCAAGCGGTCAACAAGGCTTTGTGGCAGCGGCGGTCGATTGAATGGCGCATCCATGAAGCGGGATCCTGGGAAAATTGTTTGGGTAATTCTGCTGGCGTGATGCAGTGTTACATCAATGAAACATTAACGGGCGCGAGCCAGCGGTAAAATCGCTGCCTGGTCGAATGGCCATGATAAACCGATAGCCGGTTGGAGGAGAAATGCGCTTCGCAGGAATACGAATTCGAAAAATGTTGCTGGGCTTGTGCCTGGTATCCGGCATCAGCCAGGCGGCAACATCAAGTGTGCAGGAAATCACCTTGCGCCATGCGCTGGACGGCAAGGCGCAGGATGCGCTGGCGACGCTGGTGATGCGCTTCAATGACAGCCTGAAAGGCAAGGGCAAGGTGGTCTTGCAGGATGCGCGCAGCGTGGAAAACAAGCAGCAATTGCCGACGCTGGCCTTGCTCGACGTGGATGACAGCATGGCGTTCTTCGATACCCGGCCGCGCTTCATGCCGCTGTCGAAGATGATGCGTGACGGTGGCCAGCCGTTGAACACGAAGCAGCTTTATCCGCAAATGCTGGACGCGGTGGATGATGACCGCGGCCAGGTGCAGGCCTTGCCGATGGGCATGTCGCTGCCGGTGCTGCTGATCAACCGCGCCATGCTGCCGCAAGTGACGCCGGTCATCGACCTGAGCCCGCGCACCTGGCATGATGTGCAGGACATCGCCGGGACGCTGTATGACCACGGCATCAAATGCCCGCTGACCAGCAGCCGCTTTGCCTGGGTGCATCTGGAAAACATGGCGGCCCAGCACGGTGAGCAAATCGAGTTCCGCAACGGCCGCATCGAGAAAATCAAGGCCAACAGCCTGATGAACGTCAAGCATCTGGCCTTGCTGGCGAGCTGGCAGAAGAGCCGTTACTTCCATTATTTCGGGCCGGATGGCGAAGGCAGCCAGCGCTTCCTGAGCGGTGAATGCGCGATGCTGACCGGTGAATCTTCCTTGTATATCGCCGCCCGCGCCGCCGGCATGGAGGTCACCATCGCGCCGCTGCCTTATTACGATGACGCGTATGGCGCGCAGCGCGAAAGGGTGCTGCCCGACGGCGCGGCGTTGTGGGTTTTGGCCGGGCATAAAAAAGCCGAATACCAGCTGGCGGCGCGCTTCGTTGCTTATCTGCTGCGGCCGGAGGTGCAAAAAGACTGGGTGCGCGCCAGCGGCTCGTTGCCGATGACGCCCGGTGCGCTGGCCGCGCTGCGCGAATCGGGCATGCCCGCCGTAATTGCCGGCGCGGCGGACAGGCGGCTCGCGGTCTCGCGCACAGGTAGCACA
>JBAQUE010000284.1:0-5231 GCA_049297315.1 Rugosibacter sp. | reverse complement strand
CTACTTCGGAGATATGGATTACATTTTCGGTGCCATAACACCGTGGAATGGTTGTGCTCGTTTCCACAACGACATGACGGGCTTTTTCGCACAAGGCGCGTAAATAGGTATTCGATACACCAAAGTTGAAAAAACCATGTTGATCCATGAGTGTGGTCTTGATGACAACCAGATCGACATCCAGGTAGTCGCGATACAGCCGGGGAGCTTCGCCAAAGTTGAATGGAATATAGCTGAGCACACCGGCATCATGCTTTTTACGGTCGTAGCCAGAAAAATGCCAGCTTTCGACATGAAAATGCCGCTGCTCCGGATCAACCTCCAGCACCCTGCGCGGTCTCATGGTCAGCGTGGTGCGGATACGCACATTCTTGAGCTGATCCTTGCGCTCGGCCAGGGCTGCATCAAAAACATCTGGCTGGCTGACTGATATTCCGTAGTCAAGATTCCAGCCAGACTCGACCATTTTTGCCACTTCGGCTGCGCTACGCGTCTTTTTCCGCAATACCTTATTCAAATCCATTGACTGACTTCGCTCCGTATCGTTAGTATTTGTAACCCAGCTTTTTGGCTGTCGCCGCTAATTGACTCATTGGACGGGCGGTTAGTTCAGCCACAAATGACAGCGAAAGGTTCAAGCCATTGTCTACCACCAGCTTGTGCAGCCGCAAACATTCACGATCGGACATCCCGTGATATACGTTCAATGCTTCGGGGGGAAGATCATCCAAACCACGTCCCCAGATATCGCCAGTCTTGACGCGTAACCAGGCAGCAGAAGCAGAGTTATTGCTCGAATCCGCAATCACGTTGACGAATGCCGTCTTGCCCGAAGCAAACGCACGTTTCAGTGCAGGCACCAGTTCTTCTTCCGTAGTCACAAATTCTGCGTGGCAGCCCAATTCCGCAAACATTTTGTCATAGCGGATATCCTTGCCAGTGTCCCAGGAGTCCATATAGGGGTGATATAGATGCTGGCTAAGTGCCGCCCCACCCCAGGAAGAATTGTTGTGCATGACGACGACAGCCGGGATGTTATAACGCACCAGGGTCTCGATATCCCACCCGGTGATGCCCAAGCCACCATCGCCGATGATGGTGACAATCTGGCTGCCGGGACGCGCCACACCTGCGCCGACGCACATACCGACCCCCTGCCCTAACCCGACACGGGGGCCAGCATCCAGAATCTGACCGGCAAAACGGGCTGTGATCGCATCGGTCCAATACAGCGATGCTGAGTAAGAGTCGTAAATGATCGTGGCATCCGGATCCATGGTCGCGGACAATGCTTCTACCAAGGTGTTGGTATGGAGACCTTCCTGTTTCTTATAGGTAGCTGAAATTTCTGCCCTGCGCTTGGCGGTTTCCGCCTTGGTCTTGGCGAGTTCAGCCAGCCATTGTGGGCGTTCAACTTTCTTTGCCCCGGATGCCTTTGCGCCAGCGAGCAACTGCTGTAATACCAGTTTACTGGAGCCGGCCAAGGTTACTTTGCTCGGCAGCGCATACCATATCTCTTGTGGATTTTCGTTGATCTGGATGTAATCGATATCTTGTGGCCAGTCAGGCGCTTCAAACCAGCCTTCCAATTCACCTGCATGCACGCCCACTAGAATAATCAGATCCGCCGTGTCGAATAGTTTGCGACGTCCGGCAGCGGTATACGCCAAGGGATGTTCTTCTGACAAGGCACCCCGTGCAGTACGCCGTGCGCTGGCGGGGATTTGCAGCACTTCCGCAAGCTCTCGGTACTCATCCATCGCATCAGACCAGTAGACCCCGTCACCGCAGATCAGCAGCGGACGCTCGGCCTGCTGCATCAACTTCAGTGCGGCTGTAACATCGTCAGGATTCGCCTGTGAGGAAGGCGGTGTCGGCAAACCAACTCCCGCATGGTATTTACGCTGCGGCTCCGTCCCTTTGTCCCAGATATTATTGAGCGGGAACTCCAGCACGACCGGTCCCGGTGGGTAGGCCATCGCATCCATCAACGCCTTGCGTACCCAATAGGAATTCATTTCCTTGTCTACGACGCGATGAGTCCATTTGGCAACCGTCTTGAAGCATTCGGTAGCATACCCTTCCTGTAGCAACTCAAGTCCGTCACCCGCCGTACCATGCTGCCCGATCAATAGCACCATGGGGCTCAGTGCGCCAATGCCTTGAGAAAGCGCCGCCAGGCAATTCGACATGCCACCAGAGGCAGAAGCAAAGAAAACACCCGGTTTGCGCATTGCCCGGCCGTAGGCGTCTGCGGCAAACCCGCCAGATTGTTCGTTGCGGAAATGGTACATCGTGGCGCCAAGACGGCAGGCTTCTTCAATGGCTGGATTGATATAACCGTGAACACCGAACAAGTCGGTCACCCCGTTTTCTACCAACGCCCGACCAATCGCCTTGCCACCGTCAAGAACGGCGCTATCGGCCAGACGCTCAATAACCGTTTTATCGGCTGGTTTATTCATGAATCGTCCTCCTAAGTTTGTATATTATTTTGGATAAAACTAGCTGCTTGCTGTCTAAAAACAGAATCAAGAATCCGCTCCACGGGATTCCAATGTGCTTTTTTTGTGCGCCCTCAAGCCTATACAAACCCGTAGCCTGCCTGCAATAAACCACCTATGCAGGTAGCAGAACAGGAATCTCAAGTTTTCCCCATGGGGTAACCATGGAAAACCCTCCTCTTATTGTTTTCTATTGCTTATGTATTTTGAAAATGCTACGCCAAAAAATGGCAAAAAGATATGCAATGTCTCAACAAGCTTCTTTTTTATTAGTGAATATCACGGCACACATCAAGCAGAAAAACCTAATGTTCTGGATAAAAAATACATTGTATCCAGTTGAACTTAATTGTAATTAATCAATATTTTTTATTGAATCAAGCCCACTGGCATACAGTGCAGGATTTTTAATCCAGCCCGTACACGGTGCAAGCTGCTGGAGATTGCTGGTGGGTTTATCCAATAGTGGCTGCCAGGTCTCTAGCAAAATATCGACTGACTCGGGTGCGTTGCACACCAGGAGTGCATCACAGCCAGCCGACCAGGCAGCATTGGCTCTTTCAACAATACCACCGGCCACACTGGCGCCTTCCATTGATAAGTCATCGCTGAAAATGACGCCATCAAAGGCAAACTCATGGCGCAACTGTTTGATCCATACTGGTGAAAAACCTGCAGGACGTGAATCGACCTGTGGGTAAATTACATGCGCTGGCATCACCGCATCCAGCTTGAGGTGTCGATAGGGCTCCATATCGGGTTGCATTTCAGCAAGACTGCGTTCATCCACCGGAATCGCCACATGCGAATCGGCTGTCACCCAGCCGTGGCCAGGGAAATGCTTGCCGCAACAGCCCATGCCTGCGGTGCGCAGGCCTTCGATCAGGGCGCCAGCCAACTGGATAACGGCAACCGGATCACGGTGAAAGGCGCGGTCGCCGATCACGCCGCTGCGGCCCCAATCGAGATCAAGCACCGGAGTAAATGAAAAATCCACACCACAGTCACGTAGTTCGGCGGCCAGCAGATAGCCAATGGAACGCGCGGCAACGCATGCGGCGCTTGGATCGATATCCCACATCACGCCCAGTTTGCGCATTGCTGGCACAGCAGTAAAACCTTCACGGCAACGCTGCACGCGGCCGCCTTCGTGGTCAATCGCAACCAGCAGGCTGGGTGTCCGTAGCGCATGAATGTCCGCACATAGCTTGGTTAGCTGCTGCCGGTCACAATAGTTGCGCGCGAAAAGAATCACGCCGCCCACCAGCGGATGGGCCAAGCGTTTATGGTCGAGGGCAGAAAGCTCAAGCCCGTCGATGTCTATCATCAATGGGCCCAGGGGGAGGTTTGGCAGGTTTTTCATGGCGTTTCCAGAATCACAAAGGCGACGGCATAGTCATGTTCGTCACTGATGGAGAGATGCGCCGTCAGTTTTCGTTCGGCGAAATATGCGCCAAGCGCTAAGCTGAAAACAAACGCGGGTTTACCCAGTTCATCATGGCTGACGCTGATTTCAGGCAGTAACAGCGGCGCCCTGATGCCTGTGCCAAATGCTTTGCCCAGGGCTTCCTTGGCGGCAAAGCGTTTGGCGAGAAAGCGCGCGGGGTGGCTCGCAATGACACAGGCATTCCGTTCCGTAGGCGCCAGCACTTTCTTCAATGCCTGTTCCCCGTGGCGTTGCCAGAATTCTGCCATGCGGGCGACGGCCACAATGTCGGTGCCGATACCGAAAATCATCGGCGTTGGGCTTCCCGCAGCAGGTATTTCATTTCACGCACGGCTTCGCGCAGGCCGACAAACAGGGCGCGGCTGACGATGGCATGGCCGATGTGCAGTTCTCGAATGCCCGGCAAGGCGGCAACAGATTGGACATTGTAGTAATTCAGCGCGTGCCCCGCATTGAAGCGCATGCCGGCCGAATGAATTGCCTCACCCGCATGGCGCAGCTTTTTCATCTCAGCGGTTACAGATGGACTTGCCATATCGCGACCGCGACGGTGAAAGGCGTGGGCATAAGGCCCGGTATGCAGTTCGCACACTTGCACGCCGATGCGCGCCGCCGCTTCGACTTGCGCCAGTTCAGCATCAATGAAAACACTGGTCACGATACCGGCGTCGGTCAGACGCGAAACCACAGTACGCAGACTGGCTTCCTGTCCTGCAACATCCAGTCCGCCCTCGGTGGTGACTTCATGTCGCCCTTCAGGCACCAGCATGGCCATTTCCGGCTTGATGGCGCAGGCAATGCCGAGCATCTCGTCCGTGGCGGCCATTTCCAGGTTCAGCTTGATGTGCGTCAGTTCGCGCAACCGGCGCACATCATGATCCTGTATATGCCGCCGGTCTTCACGCAGATGCACGGTGATGCCATCCGCACCACCCAGTTGCGCTTCGATGGCGGCCCAGACGGGATCCGGCTCGTAGGTTTGCCGCGCCTGCCGCACGGTAGCGACGTGGTCGATATTGACACCCAGCTCGATCATAATTCCTGTAACTCCATGAATACCCGCCGCGATTGCAGCGGTTTGCCCCCCAGGTGATAGGCAATCAGTTGGCGCATCAGCGCCCTGCTCTCCAGTCGCGTCTGCGGGTCGGAATAGTCGTCCGCCGCCATATCAAGCAGCGTTTTGCCGCGAAAAAACGCCTCATTTGCCCAATCCGCCGTATCACCAGCGCCGACTTTTTTGACCGGTCCGCGCTCAACCTGAAACGCATACTGTGCTTCCA
>JBAQUE010000283.1:0-7434 GCA_049297315.1 Rugosibacter sp. | reverse complement strand
GCGGGATGTGGCTGTAGCCCAGATGCTTGCGGATGATCGCGCCATTCTTGGTTTCCGCCAAGCCGTTGTCGTTGGAATGGCGAGGCCGCGACTTGGTGAATTCCGCCGCGAGCTTGTCGAGCATCCTGGCGACCTTGTGGTTGATGTACTCCGAGCCGTTGTCGGCATGGAACCCCAGGAGGGGAAACGGGAAGCCCGCCAGCAGGGCTTCGATGACCGGCAGCAGGTAGGCCTCGCTGATCTTCTCGCAGGTGGCGACCAGCTCCCACTGCGTCACGCAATCGACGGCGTTGATGTGATAGACGCCCTTCACCCCGTCCTGATCGCCCTGATGGACGCTGTCGATGTGGATGAAGCCCGGACGACCGTCGGGGGCGGGCGCCCGGCGGGCGCCGATGGCAATGGTCGTCGGCTGCGTCTTCGTGAAGACACGTCGCCGGTCGAGGTAGCCGGCCCGTTTGCGCAGGTTGTACAGGTGCCCCACCGAGATCGTCGCCAACCGCGCGTAACGGGTGTCGCCAAAGACGGCAAACGCCCGGGCCATGAGGTGCCGCGTGGCAGGCCCCGACAGGGTGCCGTGCAGGTTGTCCGTCTCGGCCAACAGCGCCACATCGCGGTCGTCGAACTTGCGCACCCAGCCGTGGCGCGGCGCACGGTGACGTTTGACGAGGAACTTCCCATCCTCTCGCCAGCGTCCGACCAGACGGGTGATCTGCTGGCGCGAGTAGCCGGTCGTCCGCTCCAGATAGCGCAATACCGCGCCCCGATCCAGCTTCGAGAGCTTCCGGTAGTCGAACCGGGTCAGCACTTCGAAGATGTGGCGGTAACGCTCGTCGTCCGCCTCGCAGGGTGTGAATTCGACCGCGATTGTTCCAGCAAGAAACGCCCGCACCTGCTCCAGCGTCGTCAGCTTTGCTTCGTTCATGTTGATCACCATGCCTCCGATGATGATCGACCCGATCAGGTGCATTCAGACTCATCTCTCCTTGGAAATCCACCCCCTCGTTCAGACTCATACCATGTTGGAAAAGACTACCCCTCGACCGGACTTCTATTTCGGTTTATAAATGCCGGATGAACGACACCGCCACACTTGAAAATATCCTCGCCGCCAGGCAAACGCTGCCCGGTGCGCTGCTACCCATCCTGCATGACATTCAGGATGCGCTTGGCTACATCCCGCCGCATGCCGTGCCAACCATCGCCCGTGCGCTGAACCTTTCGCGCGCCGAGGTGCATGGCGTGATTACCTATTACCACTATTTTCGCCAGACGCCGCCCGGCCGCCATGTGCTGCGCGTGTGCCGCGCCGAAGCTTGCCAGGCAGTAGGTGGCGAGGCGCTGGCGCAGCATGTGCAAGCGGTGCTGGGTTGCGGGTTTCACGCAACCAGCGCCGATGGCGCGGTGACGCTGGAGCCGGTGTATTGCCTCGGCCAATGCGCCGTGGGGCCGAACATGCAGAGCGATGAAATGAACTTGCACGCACGCATGACGCCGGAAAAATTCGCTGCGTTGATCGCGGATTTGAGAAGCCAGCCATGACCACCACACTGTTCATTCCGCGCGATTCGACGGCGTTGGCGCTCGGCGCCGATGCGGTTGCCGCGGCTTTTTCTGCCGCAATCGCGCAGCGCGGGCTGGATGTGCGCATCGTGCGCAACGGCTCGCGCGGCCTGTTCTGGCTGGAGCCGCTGATAGAAGCCGCCACGCCGGAAGGCCGCATCGCTTACGGGCCGGTTGTCGCAACGGATGTGCCGGCCTTGCTGGATGCGGGCCTGCTCACCGGCGGTGCGCATCCGCTGCGTTTGGGTGCGGCGGAAGATATTGCCTATTTGCGGCGGCAGCGGCGCGTCAGCTTGCGGCGCATTGGCGTGACCGACCCGTTGTCTGCCGATGATTATCTGGCGCATGGCGGCACAGCCGGATTGCAACGTGCGCTGAACATGACGCCGGCGGAGATCGTCAAGGAAGTCACCGATTCCGGCCTGCGCGGACGCGGCGGTGCGGCTTTCCCGACAGGCATCAAATGGAATACCGTGCTGGGTGCGCCGGCAGCGCAAAAATACATCGTCTGCAATGCGGACGAAGGCGACTCCGGCAGTTTTTCCGATCGCCTGTTGATGGAAGGCGATCCTTTCTGCTTGCTCGAAGGCATGGCCATAGCGGCGCTGGCCGTCGGCGCCACGCAAGGCTACATCTATGTGCGCGCCGAATATCCGCATGCGGTTGCGATGCTTAACGCGGCCATCATCATGGCAATGCAGCGTGGCTGGTTGGGTGAGAATCTGCTCGGCTCGGACAAAGGTTTTCGGCTGGAAGTGCGCAAGGCCGCCGGTGCGTATGTGTGCGGTGAAGAAACCGCCCTGCTGGAAAGCCTGGAAGGGCGGCGTGGCATTGTCCGCGCCAAGCCGCCGTTGCCGGCGATTACCGGCCTGTTCGGTAAACCGACGGTGATCAACAACGTGATCACTTTCGCCAGCGTGCCAGACATTCTTGCGCAGGGCGCGGCTTTCTATCGAGCCTTCGGCTGTGGCCGTTCGCGCGGCACGCTGCCTTTTCAGCTCGCCGGCAATATCAAATACGGCGGGCTGGTGGAAGCGCCCTTCGGCCTCACGCTGCGCGAATTGCTCTACGATTTTGGCGGCGGCAGCCTGAGCGGCCGCCCTTTGCGCGCGGTGCAAGTGGGCGGGCCGCTGGGCGCGTATCTGCCGGAAGCACAGTTCGACACCGTGCTCGATTATGAAGCCTTTGCGGCGATCAATGCAGTACTCGGCCATGGCGGCATCGTGGCTTTCGATGACACGGTGGACATGCGGAAGCAGGCGCGCTATGCGATGGAATTCTGCGCCATCGAATCCTGCGGCAAATGCACGCCCTGCCGCATCGGCTCGACACGCGGCGTCGAAGTCATTGACCGGCTGGCGGCAGGCAATCCAGGACAAACCAGCTTGTTGCGCGAATTGTGTGACACCATGCAAAATGGCTCATTGTGCGCGATGGGCGGCATGACGCCGTTTCCGGTGCTCTCGGCCCTTAACCATTTTCCTGAAGATTTCAGCAGGAGATCCTGATGAATATGCTCAACGAAATCGACTACGGCACCCCAGCCATCGGCAATGCCGCTGGTGAAGTCACGCTGACCATCGACGGCAATGAAGTGACTGTGCCAGCAGGCACATCATTGATGCGTGCGGCGGTTGATGCGGGCGTGATGGTGCCCAAGCTGTGCGCGACGGATTCGCTCGAACCCTTCGGCTCCTGCCGGCTGTGCCTGGTGGAAGTGGCAGGGCGGCGCGGCTTTCCTGCATCGTGCACCACGCCTGCCGAAGCCGGCATGACGGTGCGCACGCAATCCCCCAGGCTGGCTGATTTGCGGCGCAATGTGATGGAGTTGTATATCTCCGATCATCCGCTGGATTGTCTGACGTGCAGCGCCAACGGCAATTGCGAGTTGCAGACCATGGCCGGCGTGGTCGGCCTGCGCGAAGTGCGTTACGGCATTGGCGAGGTGCAGGCCGCCAAGGGTGGCAATGCGGGTGTCATCGGCAAATCGCACCTGGCAGACCAGAAGGATGAGTCCAATCCTTACTTTACGTATGACCCATCCAAATGCATCGTTTGCAACCGTTGCGTGCGTGCCTGCGAGGAGCAGCAGGGCACGTTCGCGCTGACCATTTCCGGCCGGGGTTTCGATGCGCGCGTGGCGGCCGGGCAGGATGAGCCGTTCATGGATTCCGAATGCGTGTCGTGCGGCGCTTGCGTGAATGCCTGCCCGACGGCGACGCTGACCGAAAAAACCCTCATCGCCAAGGGCCAGGCCGAGCATGCGGTGATTACCACCTGCGCCTATTGCGGCGTGGGTTGCGGCTTCAAGGCGGAGATGCAAGGCAATGAAGTCGTGCGCATGGTGCCGTGGAAGGAGGGCGGCGCCAACCAGGGCCACGCCTGCGTCAAGGGGCGTTTCGCCTGGGGTTATGCGAGCCATCCGGATCGCATAACCAAGCCGATGGTGCGCGCGAAGATTACCGATCCCTGGCGCGAGGTGTCGTGGGATGAGGCTATTGCACACGCCGCATCCGAGTTCCGCCGCATCCAGCAGACGCATGGGCAGAACGCCATCGGCGGTATCGTTTCATCGCGGTGTACCAACGAAGAAGACTACCTCGTGCAAAAAATGGTGCGTGCCGCTTTCGGCAACAACAATGTCGACACCTGCGCACGCGTGTGCCATTCGCCGACCGGTTATGGCTTGAAGCAAACGCTGGGCGAATCCGCCGGCACGCAAACCTTCGCCTCGGTGGACAAGGCCGATGTGATCATGGTCATCGGCGCCAATCCGACCGACGGCCATCCGGTATTCGCTTCGCGCATGAAGCGCCGCATCCGCGCCGGCGCGCAACTGATCGTGGTCGATCCGCGGGCGATTGACCTGGTGAATTCGCCGCATGTGCGCGCCACACATCACCTCAAGCTGCGGCCGGGCGCCAACGTCGCCGTGCTCTCGGCGATGGCGCATGTGATCGTCACCGAAGGCCTCGTCGATGAAGCTTTTGTCGCTGCGCGTTGCGAGGCCAAGGGCTTTGCCGACTGGCGTGAATTCGTCGCGCGTCCGGCCAATTCGCCCGAGACGCTGGAGGTCGATTCCGGCGTGCCTGCCGCCGAAGTGCGCGCCGCCGCGCGGCTCTACGCCACGGCGGGCAATGCGGCGATTTACTACGGCCTCGGCGTGACCGAACATGCACAAGGTTCGACCGCGGTGATCGCGATCGCCAACCTGGCCATGGCCACCGGCAATGTCGGCCGCGAGGGCGTCGGCGTGAATCCGCTGCGCGGGCAGAACAATGTGCAGGGTTCGTGCGACATGGGCTCCTTTCCGCATGAACTGCCGGGCTACCGGCATGTGTCCGACACCATTACGCGGACGCTGTTTGAAAGCCACTGGGGCGTGGCGATTCAACCCGAGCCCGGGCTGCGCATCCCGAACATGTTCGAGGCCGCGCTGGATGGCAGCTTTCTTGGGCTGTATTGCCAGGGCGAGGACATCGCCCAGTCTGATCCGAATATCCAGCATGTCACGGCTGCGCTGCGGGCGATGGAATGCATCGTGGTGCAGGACCTGTTCCTCAACGAGACGGCCAAATATGCGCATGTCTTTTTGCCTGGTTCCTCCTTCCTCGAAAAAGATGGCACCTTCACCAATGCCGAGCGGCGCATTTCACGCGTGCGCCAGGTGATGCCACCACTTTCCGGCAAGGGCGATTGGGAAGCCACGATGGCGCTGGCCAATGCGCTGGGCTACCCGATGCATTACACGCACCCGTCGCAGATCATGGACGAGATCGCGCGCCTGACGCCGACGTTTGCCGGTGTCAGCTATGACAAGCTGGATCGCCTGGGCAGCTTGCAATGGCCGTGCAACGCGGATGCGCCAAGCGGCACGCCGACGATGCATGTGGATACCTTCGTGCGCGGCAAGGGACGCTTTCTGGTGACGCAGTATGTGCCGACCGATGAAAAAGTGACGCGCCGTTTCCCGCTGCTGCTCACCACCGGCCGCGTGCTGTCGCAATACAACGTCGGCGCGCAAACCCGCCGTACCGCCAACGCCGACTTTTACGCCGAGGATTTGCTGGAAATCCATCCGCACGACGCCGAGGAACGCGGCATCGGCGACGGCGACTGGGTAGGTATCGAATCCCGCGCCGGGCAAACTGTGTTGCGCGCGACGCTGACCGAGCGCGTGCAACCCGGTGTGGTGTACACCACGTTCCACTTCCCCGAATCCGGCGCCAATGTGATCACCACCGACAATTCGGATTGGGCCACGAATTGCCCGGAGTACAAGGTGACGGCAGTGCAGTTGGTGCGTGTTGCGCAAACGGCGCACATCTCCGAATGGCAACGTGGCTTCGCCCGTTTCAGCGCTGAACAGCAGCGCCTGTTGGCTGAGGCGCATGCTGCTGCGGCCACGGCGACGTGAACCCGCTCGTCCAATTTCCGGTCACGCGCTGGCGAGTGGCGGCAACGACGCAACAGCACGACAGCATCGCCGAAGAAACGCCCGTCGCCTTCGAATACAACGGCATCGCGCATACCGTGATGCTGGCCACGCCAGCCGATCTGGAAGATTTCGCCATCGGCTTCAGTTTGAGCGAGGGAATTGTCGACCGCCGCGCCGATGTGTTCGGCATCGAAGTCGTACCTTCTGCGCAAGGCGTGACGCTGCGTTTGCATGTGGCGGGTGACGCCTTCGCGCGGCTCAAGGACCGCCGCCGCAGTCTGGCAGGTCGCACGGGCTGCGGGCTGTGCGGCGCCGAGAGCCTGGCGCAGGTGACGCGAGATCTGCCGCCCGTTGAGATCTCTGCGACGCTGTCGCCGGCCGCGCTGTATGCGGGCATGGCCAGCCTGCCGGCGCAGCAGAAAATTCAGCAGGCCACGGGCGCCACCCATGCCGCCTGCTGGGTGGATGGCGCGGGCGCGATCAGCCATGTGCGCGAAGACATCGGCCGCCACAACGCGCTGGATAAAACCCTCGGCGCGCTGGCCAGTGCAGGCTTTGCGCCGCACACCGGCGCCATCATCATCACCAGCCGCGCCAGTTTCGAGATGGTGCAAAAAACCGCGGCGCTGGGCATTGGTGTGATTGCTGCCGTTTCCGCCCCCACCGCTGCTGCGATCCGTCTGGCAGAACGGTTGAATGTCACCCTGGTTGGTTTTCTGCGTGCGCAAAGCTGCGTGACCTACACGCATAGCCGGACTGAGAATGTCACATGAATACCGAGAACCTGGTCAAGATGGCCAACCAGATTGGCGCTTTTTTCGAGGCCATGCCGGACCGAGAAGAAGCGGTCAGCGGTGTCGCCAACCATATCAGGAATACCTGGGACCGTCGCATGCGCGAGGCCTTGCTGCAACACCTCGCAGCGCATGAAGAGGCTGAGTTGAAAAGCGTGGTGCGCGATGCCGTTGCGCTGTTACGACAGGGATGATGATTTGCCAGATGTAAAAATGGCGGCCTGGGCCGCCATTTTTACGTGCATTTCAGCGCGTTATTGAAGTCTGACGCCGTATCACCGGCGCCGACTTTTTTACAGCCGCTCGAAAATTGCCGCGATGCCCTGGCCGCCGCCGATGCACATGGTCACCAGCGCATAGCGCCCGCCCGTGCGGTGCAGCTCGGCAATCGCCTTGGTGGTGATGATGGCGCCGGTGGCGCCCACGGGGTGGCCGAGCGAGATGCCCGAGCCGTTGGGATTGACCTTGCGCGGATCGAAGCCCAGTTCGCGCGTCACGGCGCAGGCCTGGGCCGCAAAGGCCTCGTTCGATTCGATGACGTCAAGGTCCTCGACCTTCAGGCCGGTGCGCTCCAGCACCAGACGCGTCGCGGGCACCGGGCCGATGCCCATGTAGAGCGGCTCGACGCCGGCATGGGCG
>JBAQUE010000282.1:0-5042 GCA_049297315.1 Rugosibacter sp. | reverse complement strand
GGGCGCGCACTATGCCGCAGAGAAGTCTGGCTGGCAATGGCTTGACATTTCCATTGGCGTCACCCGAATTGAAAAGGGAATCAGCATTGAAACACGGATATCCTGCCGTAAGTAAAGGGGTTTGCCGGCCTTCAGGCTTTAGAAAAACCCTTGCGGAATCAGACCATGCTTGCGCGCCTGCCGTTCGAGGTCTTCACGGAAATCGGGATGGGCGATGGAGATCATGGCCCTGGCGCGTTCGGGTATGGATTTTCCCTTGAGATTGACGATGCCATATTCGGTGACGACATACATCATGTCGCTGCGCAACGTGGTGACCACATTGCCCAAGGTCAGGTTCGGCATGATGCGGCTCTTGCGGATCCCGTTCCGTTCATAGGTGGATGACATGCACACGAACGACTTGCCCCCTTTGGATGCATAAGCGCTGCGCACAAATTGCGACTGGCCGCCGGAACCACTGATATGCCGGTGGCCGTCCGATTCGCTGGCGGCCTGCCCCTGCAAATCCATTTGCGTGGTGTTGTTGATGGCCGTGAGCCGGTCGTTAGCCATGATGAGATGCGGCAAATTGGTCAGCTCGATCGGGCAGCACTGGATGTCGGGATTGCGGCTGATGGTGTCGTACATCGGCTGCGTGCCCAGGGCAAAGGTGCACACGACCTTGCCGGGATCGATCTGTTTTGCCGCACCGGTGACAATGCCCGCCTTGTACAGGTCGATGATGCCGTCGGTCAGCATCTCGGTATGCACGCCCAGGTTCTTCACGCCACTATCAAGCAATAAGGAACACACGGCATTCGGCATCGCGCCAATGCCGATTTGCAGGCAGGCGCCATCGTCAACCTCGGCGGCGATCAGGCGCGCCACGGCGCGGTCCACATCACTCGGTAGCTGGCTGGGCAATTCTGTGGCGGGGCTATGGTCACCTTCGATGATGTAATCCACCTCACCGATGTGCACGCCATTTTCGGCGCCGTAGATATAGGGCATGCCCTCCGTCACTTCGACAATCACGGTTTTCGCGCGCTCAACAAGCGTCCGGTTCCACAAATTCGTGGCACCGAAGTTGAAGAAGCCGTTCTCATCGATCGGGCAAGTCTTGAGCACGACGATATCCGGCGGATCGATAAACCGGCGGTAGTAATCCGGGATCTCGCCCAAATTGCACGGGATGTAGTTTGCCAGCCCGGCGTCGCCCTTCTTCCGGTCGTAAGCGCTGAAGTGCCAGCTGAACCAGTGAAAGTGCTCGCGCCCCGGGTCGGCTTCCAGCAATGCGCGCGGACGGAGGGTCAAGCCTGAGCGGATACTCACGCTGTGCAACTCGTTTTTGCGGGCGGCCAGCGCGAGGTCGAATACATCGGGCTGCGACAGCGAAACGCCAAAATCCAGCCAGTCTCCCGGCTTCACAAGGCCGGCGGCCTCGCTGGCCGAGATTTTCCGTGCGGTTTTC
Source organism: Rugosibacter sp. (assembly GCA_049297315.1). Classification (GTDB taxonomy): domain Bacteria; phylum Pseudomonadota; class Gammaproteobacteria; order Burkholderiales; family Rhodocyclaceae; genus Rugosibacter. The sequence continues at coordinate 3,589 of JBAQUE010000282.1, read as the reverse complement.
TTACTTGTCGAACTTGTCGATAGCTTCATACGGTCCTCGAAACATTATTTTTTCAACATGGGCAAACCGGCCCCGGCATTTTTTCCCTGAAAGCAGACGCCGCCGTATTGCCATCCGCTACGGCGAGGAAAGTGTCTTCTGCTCGACCGCCTTGTAGCCCGGTTGCTTCATCAGCGCCGGCATTTTATGTGCGTTCTGGCAAGGTAACAGCGTCAACCGGCAAGATGTTGATCGACCGCCGCAAGCACAGGTGTGGTGATGTCTGCTGCCAACGGATCATAGACACCCAAACCCGGCATGCTTTTCAGCCAGGTGAGTTGCCGCTTGGCCAACTGACGCGTGGCGAAAACGCCCCGGTCGCGCAGTTCACCTTTCGGGATTTGGCCTTCAAGCATTTCCCACACCTGACGATAGCCGACGCAGCGCATCGAGGGCAGGTCGGCATGCAGCGTGTATTTTTGTCTTAATACTTCCACCTCATTCACCAAACCCTCAGCAATCATCGCGTCGAAACGCTGGGCGATGCGGCGGTGCAGTTCGCTGCGGTCTTGCGGCGCCAGCGCGAGCATCAGGCTGTTGTAGGGCAATGCGGATTTCTCCTGTGCGGCGAACAGGGTATCCAGCGTTTGCCCGGTCAGGCGGGTGAGTTCAATGGCGCGCTGGATGCGCTGGGCATCGGTGGGCTTGAGGCGCGCGGCGGTTTGCGGGTCCACTTTGGCCAGTTCGGCATGCAGCGCGGGCCAGCCTTGTGCGGCGGCTTGCCGGTCTATCGCCGCGCGCAATGCGGGGTCGGCATCGGGCAAATCCGCCAGTCCTTCGCGCAGGGCTTTGACGTACAGCATCGTGCCGCCCACCAGCAGCGGGATGCGTCCGCGTGTGGTGATGTCAGCCATTTCGCGCAGCGCATCGGTGCAGAAGCGCGCGGCGGAGTAGCGTGCTTCAGGCGTGATGAGGTTGATCAGGCGATGCGGAAATTGCATCTGCATCGCGGCGTCCGGCTTGGCGGTGCCGATGTCCATGTCGCGGAATACTTGCGCGGAATCGATGCTGATGATGTCGCATGGGTAACGCGTGGCAATTTCACAGGCCAGCGCGGTCTTGCCGCTGGCCGTGGGGCCGATCAGGAAAATGGCGGGCGGCAACTTGTTTTGCAAATCAGCGGCCAAGCTTTTTGGCAAACTCATTGACCACGCATGAACAGCTTGTCGAGTTCGGTAATCGACAATTGCACCCAGGCCGGACGGCCGTGGTTGCATTGGTCTGCGCGCTCGGTGGCTTCCATCTGGCGCAGCAGCGCGTTCATTTCGGGCAGCGACAGGGCGCGGTTGGCGCGCACCGCGCCGTGGCAAGCCAGCGTGGATAACAACTCGTTGCGCTGCGCTTCGATAATGTGGCTGGCGGGCTGCTCGGCCAGTTCGCGCAACAGCGAGCGCACCAGTTCGACCATGTCGCCAGCGGCGAGCATGGCCGGCACAATACGCACGGCGAGTTCGCGCGGGCTGATGCTGGCGATGTCGAAACCCAGCGCGGTCAAGGTCTCGGACTGCTCGGCGGCGGTGGCGAGTTCGCCTTCGCTGGCGGCGATCACCACGGGCACGAGCAGGGTCTGCGTCGCGGGCGGGCCAGCGTTGAGCGTGGTTTTCAGCTTTTCATACAGGATGCGTTCGTGTGCGGCATGCATGTCGACCAGCACCAGCCCGCTGGCATTCTGCGCGAGGACGTAAATGCCGTGCAGTTGGGCGATGGCATAGCCGAGGGGATGCGTCTCGTCTGCCTCGGATGGCAGGAAACTCGGCGCTGGCGAGACGGCGGCATCGCCAAAAGCCGCACGCGCAAACTCGAAATATGGCCGCGTGGCGGATTCGCCAACTGCCAGCGCCCCCTGCCGGGCGAAGGAAAATGCGGATGGTGCAGCGGATGAAGGCGCAGATGGCCTGTCGCCAATGGTTTGGCTGCCGCCACTATCCATGCCCGCCAGCGGCGCGGCCAGCGTGCGCTGCACGGCGTGGAACACAAACTGGTGGATGCCGCGCGCTTCGCGGAAGCGCACTTCGGTCTTCGCCGGGTGCACATTCACATCGACGCCGGCCGGGTCAAGTTCGAGAAACAGCACATAGGCCGGATGCCGCGCGCCATGCAGGATGTCCGCATACGCCTGGCGCGCCGCATGCGCCAGCAGCTTGTCGCGCACGAAACGGCCATTCACGAAAAAATACTGTTCATCGCGGCCGGAACGCGAATACGCGGGCATCGCCGCCAGACCGAACAAACGCAGCGGGCCGCCCGCCACATCGACGCTGCGCGCATGGGGGAAGAACTCGCTGCCGATGATTTCGCGCGCCCTGCGCGAAAAATTCTCGAAGGAATGCATAGCGCCGGCGCTGGTTTGAATCCGTGTCTGGACGAGACGGCGCTTTTCGCGGCCATTATGGGTCAGCGTGAAAGCGACGTCCGGCCGCGCCAGCGCCATGCGACGCAAGACTTCATCGCAATGCGCGAGTTCGGTCGCCTCGGCCTTGAGAAACTTGCGCCGCGCCGGGGTGTTGAAATACAGGTCGGCGACTTCGATCACCGTGCCCTCGGCCAGCGCGGCAGGCTGTGGCGTATCGCCCTCGCCGCCCCAACTTCTTAAACGCCAGGCATGCGCCTCCGCCGCCTGGCGGCTGGTCATCGTCACCCGCGCCACGGCCGCGATGGAGGCCAGCGCTTCGCCGCGAAAGCCATAGCTGGAAACATGTTCCAGATCATCCAGGCTGGCGATCTTGCTCGTCGCATGCCGCGCCAGCGCCAGCGGCAAGTCGGCCGCCGCGATGCCGCCGCCATCGTCGGTCACGCGGATCAGGCGCACGCCGCCTTCTTCGAGCGTCACATCAATTTTCGCCGCACCGGCATCCAGGCTGTTTTCCAGCAGTTCCTTCAACACCGAGGCCGGCCGTTCAACCACTTCGCCGGCGGCGATCTGGCTGATCAGCAGATCGGGCAACGGCCTGATTTTTTGTCCGGAAAGGGCGGTATCCATAGGGGAAGGATTATAGCTTCCGGTAAAATCGCCATTTCTTCACTTTGCGCTCCCCATGGAATTCTTCAGCCAGTTCGTCGATCTTTTCCTGCACATTGATAAACACCTCGCCGTGCTGCTGGCGCAATACGGGCCATGGCTCTACGCAATCCTGTTCGCCATCATTTTTTGTGAAACCGGCCTGGTGGTCACGCCGTTTTTGCCGGGTGATTCGCTATTGTTTGTGGCTGGCGCATTGGCCGCCGCCAGCACGGCGGATGGGGGCGATTTCAATCTCGCCATCCTGCTGCCGCTGCTGATGGCCGCCGCCATCCTTGGCGATAACGGGAATTACCACATCGGCCGCGTCGCCGGGCAGCGCATCCTGAAGTGGGGCGCAGGCTCGCGCTTTTTCAACCGCGCCGCCTATGACAAGACCTGCGACTTTTACGCAAAACACGGCGGCAAGACCCTGGTCATCGCGCGCTTCATGCCGCTGATCCGCACCTTTGCGCCATTTGTGGCGGGCATCGGCATGATGGATTACCGGCGCTTTTTCATCTTCAATGTCACCGGTGGCGTGTTCTGGAT
>JBAQUE010000281.1:0-7631 GCA_049297315.1 Rugosibacter sp. | reverse complement strand
ATTTTGCGACACTCTGCGGCGGGCCGCGTTCGCAAAATGATTATCTTGTGCTGGCCGAAAGCTACCATACGCTATTCCTTTCCCAGGTACCCAAAATGGGTGCCGACATGTCCAGCCAGGCGCGCCGTTTTACCTGGCTGGTGGATGTGCTCTATGACCACCGGGTGAAGCTCATCATCAGCGCGGATTGCCCGGCAGAAGCGCTGTATACACAGGGATTGCAGGCCAGTGAATTCGGCCGCACGGTCAGCCGCCTGATTGAAATGCGTTCCCATGAGTATCTTGCCAGCACGTACCGGAGAGAGGTCATCCCGCAAGAAAATATCGGTACTTGATTTACCGGCAGCAGGTGAAGTTAGAATAAGCTCAGCTTATCTGGGAAGGGGAAGCCAATGCTGCACGCCGGAGCAGTCGCGCCTGATTTTGTATTGCCTGATGCCGACATGGAATGGTTTGATTTTTCATCTTTGCATGGCCGGCAAAATGCAGTGCTATTTTTCTACCCCCGCGACAATACCCCGAACTGCATACTCGAAGCGGCGGACTTCTCTGACCATGAAAGCGACTTCGCCAAGCTGGATTGCACGGTCGTTGGCATTTCGCGCGATGACTGCCTTTCGCATGCCAGCTTTCGCGACCAGCACGGTTTGTCGGTACGCCTGCTTTCCGACGAAAAAGGCGAGGTATGCAGCAAGTTTGGCGTCAGCCAGTTCCGCGAACGCGATGGCCACAAGAAGCTTTGTCTCATCCGTTCCACTTTCATCATCGACAAGAAGGGCGTAGTCCAGCACGCGCTCTACGATATCCAGCCCAGGGGGCACGCGGCAACTGTTTATCAACTGGTACAACAACTGAATGGCAAAGGAAAGCAACATGCTCATCGCTAGAAACAGTGTCGTCACGCTGAGTTACAACGTCAAGGATACCGATGGCAATGTCATCGACAGTGGCGCCGGGCCGCTGGTTTACCTGCACGGCGGGTATGGCGGGATTTTTGACCGGATCGAAGAAGCCATCCAGGGAAAAACCACCGGCGACAGCCTGGAAATCAAATTACAGCCGGAAGATGCGTTTGGCGAGTATGACGCGGAGCGCATCATCATCGAGCCGCGCAACCTGTTCCCGGAAGATATTGAAGTCGGCACCCAGTTCGAGCGCGGTGACGAAGACGAGGGGCTATATACGATTACCGACATCACCGAAGACAAGGTGGTGGTCGATGGCAACCATCCGCTGGCCGGTATCGCACTGATTTTTTCCTGCACCGTGACCGATGTGCGGCAAGGGACGGCAGAAGAAATCAGCCATGGCCATGTCCATGGTGCGCATGACCATCACCATTAAGTGATGGATACAGGTTGGCGCCCATGGAGAGTGGATGCCAACCTTGTTTACATCAAGGCGCTTATGACGCTGGCGGTTTTTCAGTCGCGCCACCTTCAGTCGCGCCACCGAGTGCGGTATAGAGCTGGGCCATGGCAGTCAGCACCGTATTGCGCATGGTCAGCGTTTCTTGTTGTGCAATAAATGAACTGCGCTGGGCGTCGAGCAGCTCAAGATAGTTCGAGAGCCCGGCTTTGTAGCGCGCTTCGACCAGCTTCAGCCGTTCGGTTTGCGCTTTTTCCGCGGCGATGTTGGCTTTGAGTTGCTCAAACAGCAGGTTCCGTGTTTCCAAGCCATCAGCCAGATCGCGAAAGGCTTGCTGTATGGTTTTTTCATACTCGGCGACAGCAATGACTTTGCGTGCTTGCGCAAGGTCTGTATTGGCCGCGGCATTGCCTGCATCAAACAGTGGCTGCGTCAGTTGCGGGGAAAAGCTCCAGGCTTTCGTGCCTTTTTCGAATAGTCCGGAAAGCAGACTGCTGGCAGTGCCATAGGCAAAGCTGAGGTCAATGCGCGGAAAGAAGGCGGCGCGGGCGGCGCCAACGTTGGCATTGGCCGCGATCAGACGCTGCTCGGCTGCACGCACATCAGGCCGGTGCAGCAGGATTTCGCTGGGTATCGCGATCGGAATGTTGCGCAGGAAATCCTGCTCGGCCAGCGGACGCAGGGGCGGCAGGTTTTTCGGCTGGGCGCCTACCAGCAGGTTGAGCGCGTTGTTGGCTTGCGCCCTGCGCATCTCCAGGTCGATCAGCGCAACCTGCGCTGTTTCATAAGCCGCGTCCGCTGACTGGAAGTCCAGATCATTGGCCAGGCCGACTTCACGCCGCTTGTCAATCAGGCGGCGGCTTTCGGCGCGGCTTTTCAGCGTCGCGTAAGCCAGGACAAGCCGCTCCTCCATCTCCTGCAAGGTAAAGTAGGCCCTGGCCACATCGGTGATCAAGCCCAGGCGGAACGCTTCGCGGGCTTCTGTCGTCGCCAGGTAATTGGCCAGCGCAGCTTTTTCGAGATTTTTTACGCGTCCCCAAAAGTCCAGTTCAAACGCGCTCACACCCAGGTTGACGTCATAACGGCGGTTGATGATGTCCTTGCCGCTGTTTACAAAACCGCCGGTGGAGCGAGCGGATCCTGGTGTGCGAGCCGCCGAACCGAATGCGTTGATATCAACGGTCGGCAAGCGCTCAGCCTGGGCTATGCCATACAGCGCGCGCGCCTCTTCAACCCGCGCGATGGCCAGCCGCATATCGCGGTTATTCTCAAAGGCGGCTTCTATCAACGCATGCAGGCGCGGGTCAGGCAGGAATTCCCGCCAGTCGACGATCGTTACGTTGTGCAGCACAGGGGGCACCGTATCGTCAGCGCCGACTTTTTTGATGGGCGCCCATTGTGTCACGATGGGCAGTTCAGGCCGCTCATAGGTCGGGGCCAGGGAGCAAGCGGCCAGCGCCAGCGCGAGGACCGGGGGGATGAGTTTACGCATCGGGAGTCTCCTTGTGAGTGCGCGCATGTCCGGGGAAAATCCGCCGTATCACAATAAAGAAAATCGGCACCAGAAAGATGGCGAGCAGCGTGGCCGCCAGCATGCCGCCGATGACGCCAGTGCCGATCGCGTGCCGGCTTTCGGCGCCCGCGCCGGTGGAAATCGCCAGTGGCAAGACACCGGCCATGAAGGCGATGGAGGTCATCAGGATCGGCCGCAACCGCAGGCGGCAGGCTTCCAGGGTGGCTTCAGCCAGGCCCATGCCTTCATCTTGCAGTTTGCGTGCGAATTCGATAATCAGAATCGCATTCTTGGATGACAAGCCGATGATGGCGATCAAGCCCACCTTGAAATACACATCATTGGGCAAACCACGGAAAGTGACGGCAAGCACTGCGCCGAATACCCCTAATGGCACGACCAGCATGACCGCCAGTGGAATCGACCAGCTCTCGAACAAGGCGGCAAGACAGAGGAAGACGACCGTCAGCGAGACGGCGAACAACAGTGGCGCTTGTGATCCGGATAGCCGCTCTTCATAGGAAATGCCTGACCATTCAAAGCCGATGCCGGCTGGCAGTTTTTGCGCGAGTTCTTCCATGATGTCCATCGCTTCGGTCGTGCTGTGGCCGGGTGCCGGCGAGCCGCCGAGCTTCATGGCGGGCAGGCCGTTGTAACGATCCAGCTTGGGCGAAGCGACAATCCAGCGTGGCGTGGCCAGTTCACCAAGCGGCACCATGTTGCCTTTGCTGTTGCGCACGGTCAGGCGCAGGATGTCTTCCACACTGCGCAGCGTCTTGCTGTCCGCCTTCATCTGCACGCGCAAAATGCGGCCCTGGCGAACGAAGTCGTTGATATAGGCGGTGCCCAAGGCCGACTGCATCGTGTCATTCAAATCAGCAATGGCGACCCCCAGGGTTTCTGCCTTGACGCGATCGACATCCAGAAACAGTTGCGGCGCATCCTCCTGGCCTTCGGGACGTATGCCCGTGAGGCGGGGATCCTGCATTGCTGCGCCCATTAACTGGTTACGTGCATCGAGTAGCGGCTCACGGCCCAGCCCGGCGCGGTCCTGGAGGCGGAAGTCGAAACCGCCGACGGCGGCCACCTCGGGAATTGAAGGCGGGTTGATGGAAAAAGACATGGCCTGTTTCAAGCGGGAAAAAGTCATGTTCGCCTTGCGTACAATCGCCTGGGTCGTGCTCTCCGGGCCATGGCGTTGGTCCCAGTCCTTGAGCATGACAAAAGCATGGGCGGTACTCTGCCCGCGGCCAAAAAAGGAAAGGCCGACCACGCCGACAACGTGATCAACCTCCGGCTGATCGGCGTAAAACTTTTCGACTTGCTGCAACACCTCGAACGCACGTTCGCGTGTCGCGCCTGGCTGCAGGTGGAAAACCGAAAGAAAATAGCCCTGGTCTTCTTCCGGCAGGAAACTGCCGGGTACCCGCGCAAAGAGCCCTGCCGTGACGGCAATGATGGCCGCGTAGAGCAACAGGTAGCGTACGGTTTTGGTCAAAGCACGTCCGACCCAGGAGGTGTAGCGCGTCGTTGTACGGTCGAAAAACCGGTTGAACCGGGCGATGAAGCCATGTTCCGCGTGCGACGAGGACGTGGGCTTGAGCAAGGTGGCGCAGAGCGCTGGCGTCAGCGTCAGCGCCAGCAGGGCCGAGAACAAAATGGTGACCACCAGGGTGACCGCAAACTGGCGGTAGATGGCGCCCGTCGAGCCGCTGAAAAAGGCCATCGGTATAAACACGGCCGAGAGCACCAGGGTAATCGCGATGATCGCACCGACGATCTGGTCCATCGCCTTGCGCGTTGCATCGCGGGGCGAGAGGCCTTCGGTCATCATGATGCGTTCGACGTTTTCGACAACGACAATCGCATCATCGACCACGATGCCGATAGCCAGCACCATGGCGAACAGTGTCAGCACGTTGATCGAATAGCCGAGCACCCAAAGCCCCACTGCGCCACCGACCAACGCAACCGGCACAACGATGGTGGGAATCAGCGTGGCCCGCCAACTGCCCAGGAACAGGTACATCACCAGAAAGACCAGGAATACGGCCTCCACAAGAGTAATCACCACCTCGTGAATAGACAGATCGATAAACCGGGTGGTATCGAACGGGATGACGAATTTGACGCCCTTCGGCGCAAAGCGTTCGAGCTCTTTCAGCTTCGCGCGGACAGCGGCGACCGTTTCCAGCGCGTTGGCATCGGGTGTCAGACGGATGGCGATGGCCGCTGTGGGTTTCCCGTCGAGGCGGGCAGAAATCGCATAGCTCTGCGCACCCAGCTCGACCCGCGCCACATCCTTGATGCGCAGGGCGGAACCGTCGGGATTCGTGCGTACCAGGATGTTGCCGAATTCTTCCGGCGTGGTGAGGCGACTGTTGGTCACGATCACCGCATTCATTTCCTGCCCCGGCTGCGCTGGCAGGTCACCGAGTTCGCCTGTCGCCAATTGCGCATTTTGGGCGCGTACGACACGCGAAATATCCGCCGGAGAGACGTGGTACCCCTCAAGTTTTGCGGCATCCAGCCAGATGCGCATTGAATATTCGGTGCCGAACATGAGCGCTTCGCCGACACCAGGAACCCGCCGTACGGGTTCCAGCAGGCTGGCGGCGGCATAGCTGCCAAGGTCAACATTGTTGAGACTGTTGTCCGGCGAGGTGATCGTCGCGAACAGCACGTAATTTCTCGCCGCCTTGTTGACGGTGACACCCAGGCGGCGCACGTCATCCGGCAGGCGCGCCTCGATACGCTTGATGCGGTTTTGCGCTTCGACCGAGGCGTAGTCAAGCACGGTGCCCGGCTTGAACGTCAACGTCACCGATCCGGTGCCAATCTCGGATGATGACTCCATGTAGAGCAGATTCTCGATGCCATTCATTTCCTGCTCGATCAGCGAAACCACGGTTTCTTCCACAATCTGCGCCGAAGCGCCGGGATAAGTGGTGGAAATGGTCAGCGCCGGCGGGGCGACGGAGGGATACAGCGAGATCGGCAAGCTGCGTAATGCGATCACTCCGGTCAGGAGGATGATGAGCGCAATGACCCAGGCAAAGATGGGGCGGTCGATAAAAAATTTGGCGAACACGGATCAACCTTCTTTCTTGGGGCTGGCGGCGGGTGCGGCGGTGGCCGGATTACCCTTCGGCTTCCACGGCATCGCCTTGACCGGCATACCCGGCCGCGCCATGCCATTGATGATGATCTGCTCGCCGCCCTTGAGCCCGTCGGTGACGATGAAATCGCCGCCAATCATGTTGCCGGTCTTGACCGGCAACGGTGCGGCCTTGCCATCAGGCGTGACCAGCATGACAAATTGCCCCTGCGGGCTGCTATGCACCGCGCGTTGCGGCACGCGTATCGCGTTATCGGCTATGGCGGAGGGGAAGCGCACGCGCACGAACATGCCCGGCAACAATTCATGCTTCGGGTTGGGAAAGCGGGCGCGCACGGAGACAGCGCCGGTTGTCTGGTCGACCGCCAGATCAGAAAACAATAGGGTTCCGTTTGACGGATACACGCTGCCGTCTTCGAGGAGCAGTTCCACCTGCGTCGATGCCGAACGTTTCATGCGGCCCGACTTGACTGCGGCCTGCAAGCGCAGCAGCTCGTTGCCTGGCTGGCTGAAATTCACATAGATCGGGTCGACCTGCTCGATGGTGGCCAGATGCGTGGCATCGCCGTGGCCCACCAGTGCGCCTTCGGTGATCAGCGAGCGGCCGATGCGGCCGGAGATTGACGCCGGGACGCGAGTATTTTCCATGTCCAGCTCGGCTTTGGACAGGGTCGCTTGCGCCTGTTTGTAACTCGCCTGTGCGGCATCGAATTCCTGCTGGCTGACTGCCTTGATTTCGAGCAGTGGCTTGTAGCGTTCGACAACCAGCCGCGCCGCGTCCACATTGGCCTTGGCCGCATCGCGCGCCGTGGCATAGGTGCGTGGGTCGATCTGGAACAGTGTGGCGCCTTCCTTGACATCCGAACCCTCGGTGAACAGGCGTTTTTCGACAATGCCTTCCACGCGCGCCCTGACTTCGGCCGTGCGCCAGGCTTCCAGGCGGCCCGGCAGGTCTTGCGTCAGGGTGACCGTGCCGGGGCTGACCGTGGCGACCTCGACTTCCGCTGGCGGCATGGCGGCTGGAGGTTTGCCGTTTCCGGAACCGCAGCCGGCGGCGATGGCCGACAAGAGAATGGCGATGAGCGAACGTTGCAACGGATTCATGGGACGTATCCTTTTCAAATTAAAGCGGTGGCGCAGAGAGTGATTTTTTCGGCCGTGAATTATTTGGCATCTGGTTCTTGGGCATGGATGCGCTGGCGCAAATTTTCCAGCACGGTTTCAATCGCCCGATAATCATCCGGCGTAAAGCCGGTGAAAATCCGGCCCATATAGGCCACATGCTCTGGCACGATTTTGTCGAGCAGTTTTTTGCCCTTGCCGGTGAGGGTGATGATCTGGCTGCGTCCGTCAACCGCGCTGGGCAGGCGTTCAACCAGCCCTTTGGCTTCCAGCCGGTCAATAATGCCCGTCAGCGTACCCTTGGTAATCCAGGTTTGCTCCCCCAGCTCCTTGGGGGTCATCTGCTGCACTGCGGCATTGCTTAACGTGGTCAAGACGTCAAACTGCGGCGTCGTCAGCCCGATTTTCCGGATGTTGGCGTTAGCATAGCTCTCAAAGGCCTGATAGCAGCGGACGAGCTCGTACAGCGACTGGCGGAAGGGAGGGGAATTCATTGGGGGGGCTAATAGT
>JBAQUE010000280.1:0-9909 GCA_049297315.1 Rugosibacter sp. | reverse complement strand
AAGTCCTGGTGAGTGGTGTGGTAGCACGTTTGCAGGCGCTGGGCATGGGTCCGGTCGAATTGCTTGATGGCATGGTGGAAAACGTGAGTTTCCCTTTGCCAAAGGCGCTCATCCCGCTTTGATTTCGTTTCGTATTGGGCCAGGATCGCTTAATTGGAATTGGCTTGGGTAGGTTGCCTACCACTTATCGCCAGATTTCATCCGTTCGTCATCAACTGGTTGATTCATCTGGCCTAGCGGACAATAATGCACCTTGCGGCATTATCAGGAAGGCATGATGAAGCGTACTAAAGGATCGGGGCCGGGTTCGTGTTGTGCAGCCAGGGCGAGGGCATGGCTGCCAGGCAGGGTGGGTGCAGGCATTCGGTCAGCGGGCTTCAGCCTGATCGAGCTGATGGTTGTGGTCGCGGTCATCGGTATTCTTCTAGCCATCGCGATTCCAAGCTATCAGCAATATATTCTCAACAGCAAGCAAGCCGCCGCCAAAGCTGTACTGCTCGACATCGCGCAGAAAGAACCGCAGTTTCTAGCTGACCGGCGTTCGACTTACGCTAAATGCATTTCTTCGACTTATCTGTATGGCGGCTTGACTGCCGCCGACTGCACGACCGAACATTTGAGCCTTAGCGTGCCGCCGGATGTAGCCGCGCTATATGGTTTTTCGATTACCTTAAGTGGCCCTCCGCCGGGATATGTCGCGGTGGCTACGCCGATTGCCAGCGAGGTAGGGACAACATCCTTTCACATCGACCAGTCGGGTAAGCGCCTCAAGGGTATTAACGGCGTAGCAGGTACGCAGACATGGTAAAGCGTGCCCACGGGTTTTCGCTCCTGGAGCTGATGGCTGTCCTGGCCATTGTGGGCATATTGATGAGCATCGCCGTACCCGCATTCAGCGAATGGATCGCCAGCCAGCGTGTCCGTGACACGGCTGCCGACATTCACACCAGCCTGATGCGTGCCCGCAACGAGGCCATTTCGCGGGGTTTGAATACCTCGATCAAGCCAGTCAACGGCAATTGGGCAAACGGCTGGTTCATCGCCAACCCGGATGGCACCTATAACCCCGACCCAGCCAATCCAACCGTCTTCATCGAACAGCATGGTCCCGTGCAGAATGCGACCATCAGTGGCGCCGGGACGGGGGTCGCCTTTACTCCCGTTGGCCGGCTTTCGGGCACCGCAATCGCGATCAAGATTACGTCGGCCGGTACGCGCACGACGCGTTGCGTGACCGTCGATACCGCCGGCCGCCCCAAGACGCGGCCAATCAACGCAGCTGATACGTGCTCCTGAAAATGAAACAGTCATCAAGCGCATCGCGTGGCTCGGCACTGCTTGAAGTGTTGGTTACCATCGTCATACTCGCCTTCGGCCTCTTAGGCGTTGCCGGCTTGCAGGCGCGAATCTATGTGATGGAGTTCGAGTCCTATCAACGCGCCCAGGCAGTGGTCATCTTGAACGACATTGCCGAACGTGTGGCATCGAACCCGGATGCGGTGGCAGCTTACGCAGCCGCATCGCCTTTGGGTGGCAGCGGCGCGCTAGCGGACTGTTCAGCATTAACGGATGCGGCCCGTGATGCTTGTGAGACAGGCAATCTGTTGAGAGGATCTGGAGAGCGCCAGGGAACCACCGGCGTTGGGGCGATGGATAAGGCGCAAGCTTGCATTACTGCCTTCACGGCAACGTCCACCAAAGCCTTTAACCGATGTCAGACAGGTTTGCAGATCGATATTGTCTGGCGCGGGCGCTCGCCCACCATCGTGCCTGCGGCAGCCTGTGGCGCGATGAGTTATGGCGCCAATGATGCCTACCGGCGGGCGATCAGCACCCGGGTTGCAACGGGGGATGTGGGATGTTGAAGCAACGGGGTATGTCATTGATTGAATTGATGGTCGCCATGGCCATCGGCTTGATTATTTCAGCGGCGATGACGGCCATTTTTGTCACCTCAACCAAAATGAAGCACGAAATCGACCGCAGGGGAGAGCAGATTGAAAACGGCCGCATCGCGATGGACTGGTTATCGACAGATATTGGCCTGGCCGGATTTTGGCAAGGGCTTGAATATACGGGCATGTCCGATCCTGCCCTGCCTGATATCTGCGCCACAGATGTTGCTGCCTTGAAAGCGGCGGCGCCCATTTATATTCAGGGTATTGATACCGTCACTGCCGGGACTGCCCCAGCTTGCCTTAGCGATGTCAAATCAGGTACCGATATCGTGGCTGTGCGGCGGGCAAGTACCTGCATCGAAGGCGATTCGGGGTGCAATCCCGATGGCATTGGCCCCTATTTCCAGGCATCAAATTGCACGCCACCGGCTGAAAAATCCGACGGCACCGCCGGTGTGGTTGCCCTGGGTGCGGAATTGGGCTCGCCGACCACTGCCGACTGGTATGCGGTCGCCGCCGCCACAACAAGCCTTACCCTGCACAAGCGCGACTGCGGGAACACCACCGCGCACCCGCCGGACTTTCCCACCCCGCCCAACTATGCAGATATCCGGCGTTATATTGCGCGCATCTACTTTATCGCCAATAACGACCGCGCTGGCGACGGGCTGCCTTCACTCAAAATGGCTGAACTGCATGGTACGGCCTGGACAATCAGCACTATTGCCTCGGGTATCGAGCAGATGGAGCTTGAATATGGTCAGGACACTGGAGGCGATACAACGGCGGACAGTTACGTGACGGCGCCGACCACCGTCCCCGCGTGGCGGCAGGTGGTTGCGGTCAAGATCCATCTGCTTTCGCGCAATAGCTCGCCGTCCCCGGACTACAAGAACACGAGCAAGACCTACGTGCTGGGCGGGACCACTTTTGGCCCATTCACCGACCAAATCCGCCGTCACGAATTCAGCAGCCTGGTCGGCATTCGCAATCCGGTCGGCTTGCGGGGAGGCTGAGATGTCTGGGATGCGCTCAATGCACAAGCAACGCGGGGTAGTGCTCATCATCGGTTTAATGATGCTGGTGCTGCTCACGCTCATGGCCGTGGCCGCGCTGAAATTCGGTGCGGCGAACTTCGCCGTTGTGAATAATCAGCAGACGCGGGCAGAAGCCGTGCGTTCGGCAGAGCAGGTCATCGACCAGATCGTCAACAATCAGGAGATCGACCTGGCGAGTGGCGCCAATCTGTTTGGCACTGGAACCAACACGGTCCATATCAAGATCAATGGCGAGCCGCTGAATGCCAGCGACTACAACTACATGGTCGTCGTCGCGCCGCCCAAGTGCGTCAAGCGCCAGGTGATTGCGCAGAACACGCTGGATTTTGCAAAGGCTGACGACCTGGGATGCGCCCGCAGCGTGGATCAGGCCTCCTTGGGCGTGGAAGGCAGCGGCAGCAGTGATTCCTTGTGCTCCACCGTGCTCTGGGATGTCGCTGCCACGGCCAGCGACGCCTTTCAGCAGAACAATGTTTCCGTCGTCCAGGGTGTCGGGCAGCGGGTGGCGACCACCAAAGTCGCCCTGGTATGTGACTAGGAGAAAAGCATGAAAAAAATATCGAAATGCCTGGCTTGTCTGCTTGCTGTGGCCATTGCCTGGGCGCCTATTCCAGTGCTCGCCGAAGACATCGATATCTTTACCGGCGGCTCGATCGCCGCCAGCAACCCCAGCATCCTGATCGTGCTGGATAACGAATCCCAATGGGCAAACGCCGCCCAGCAATGGCCGGGTGGCATCCAGCAGGGGCAGGCTGAAGCCAATGCGATCAAGCAACTGCTCAGCGATTCCACGGTGATCAATTCCGGTGTCAATGTCGGCCTGATGGAGTTTGTCACTGCCGGCAACGCCAATAATACCGGCGGTTTCATGCGTTTCCCCATCAGCCAGATGACGAATGGGAACAAGGCTACCCTGTCGGCCCACATGGATACGATTTACAACAACATCACCAGCTCCAATGAAAAGCGCAATTCAGGGACGACATACGGCAACCTGATGTGGGAGGTTTACAACTATTTAAGCGGCAGCCACACAGTGGATACCCTGAGCCCGCCCAATCCCTCCGCCGACGGCACCGCTTACACCACGCCTTACACGGTGTTCAAGAGCCCCATCACCGCCGCCAACGGTTGCGGACGCATTTTCATGATCTTCATCGGCAATAACACCGGCAGTAATTCGCCTGTCACCAATGACACTCAGACTAACAAGAATGCACTCAGCGCCCTGGGTTGCAGCACCACCAGCGTACCGTTGCCGAATTTCACGACGCAATCGGTGGCGCAGCAGGTAGCGCTGGGCAGCGGCGCCTATGCCTCGCAGGCAGCGTGCGAAGCGGCTGCTGCCACCGCCTACACCGCTACGGCATGGGTGACGGGTACTGCCTATACCGATGGGCAAAAGGTCAGCTACAGCGGGTCTATCTACAATGTGATCGTGGCGCATACCTCATCCAACGCCACGCAGCCTGACGCGGACAGCACTGACTATGCCTATAGCAGCCCGGTGTTCACGAGCTACACTTGTACTGCGGCCAGCGCCAGCACGACGCAAACCACCCTGGCGACCTCGACCTGCGGCCAATATGCGAGCGCAACGGCCTGCCAGTCGGCGGCAGCCGTCACCTATGGCGCGGCGTATAACAGCTATACCTGCGATGTGGCAGCGGCTTGTAGCGGCAGCACGGCGCTCGGTACATCGAATTGCGGCCAGTATGCCAGTGTGGCGGCTTGCGAGACCGGAACCGCAGCCGCCTTTCCAGGCTATTCCAGCTACTCTTGTTCCGCAAGCGCGTTGACCTGCGGTGGCGGAACAAGCACCCTTGCGCTGCCCGCTGCCAATTCCACCACCCCTACCGCCTGCGGCCTGTATGCAACACAAGCGGCCTGCCAGACGGCCGCAGCAGCTCTGTATGGCGCAAGCTATGCGAGCTACGCGTGCACCAGTGCAGGATCGTGTACCTCGACGGATCTCGACGGCGCGGCTTGTTATGCAAATTCAACTACCTGTCAATCAGCAGTATCAGCGGCAAATCCCGGCTACAACAGCGTGAGTTGCGCCACTGGCGCGACGACCTGCGACCAGACAGTGACCACCTGTGCTGCAGCCAGCGCCTACAGCAACAGCACAAAGTGCGATACGGGGGCCCCCGCATTGCTTCCGGCGGGCACTTACACCAGCTATAGCTGTAATGCAGGTGCAAATTGCAGCGGCGGCAAGACCTGGACCATCAAAGGATTTACCGGCACGAACAGCTATTCCGCCATCGGCACCGGCACACGCTGGACGGTGACGGGCACGCAGGCATCGACGGGAACCCGCTACGACATGGTCGGCACGGGCGGTGGCAGCACCTATACCATCAAGGGCAATACCACGACCACCACCTACAACATTTTCGGCAATTACACGGCCACGCTCGGCGTGCCCACCGGCACCTACAACACGACGGCCAACAGCTACATGGCCGACGAATGGACCAGTTGCCTGCACCAGAACGACCTCAGCCCCGATGGCGCGGCAGCGGTCGCCGAGGCATTCACTGCCGACTTCAATACTTCCGGCGCCATCGTTGGCGCGGACACGATTACCTTCGATGGTGCGACCACTACGCTGTCGGGTGGCGAAGCCCCGGCAGACATAGCGACCAAGGTTGCGGCAACAAGTTATACAAACTGGATCGCCACGAGCAGCGCTCCAGGCGTTGTCACTTTCAGCCATATTTCAACCGGGCCGCTGGCCGATGTTGGTGCCGGTAGCTTCAGCATCTTCGACGCAGGCAGTAGCGGAACCGGACCGGTAGTTGTCGTTACCACGACCACCCAAGGAGCGGCTGCCACGGGCGGCGCCTTGGGCAAACAGAATGTCACCACCTACACCATCGACGTGTACAACGCAAAGCAGAATACCGACGAAACGGCGCTGTCCATGAGCATGGCGCAGCAGGGTGGCGGGCGCTACTTCGCGGCCAAGTCACAGGCGCAGATTCTGGCGGCGCTAAAACAGATCGTCTCCGAGATCCAGTCGGTAAACACTGCGTTCGCGGCGGCGAGCATTCCGCTGTCCACTACCAACCGCTCGCAGAACCTGAATGAAGTCTATATCGGCGTTTTCCGCCCTTCGCTGGAGCCGCGCTGGTTCGGCAACCTGAAGAAGTTCCAGATTGCCAAAATCAATGGCGTGCTGGACCTGGTCGATTCGGTTGGTTCAACCGCATTGAACTCGCAAACCGGCTTCCTGAACGATTGCGGCGTCAGTTTCTGGACGACGGACTCCGGCGCCTGGTGGGATCAGGTGAAAATCGGGGCGTTAAACCTGGCCTCCAATTCCCTGATCAACCCGACGCCGAAAAGTAGCTGCCTGGCCATGCCTGCGGCGAGCACCAGCCCCTGGTCGGACCTGCCGGATGGGCAGAGCGTGGAAAAAGGCGCGGTGGCCGAGGTGATTCGCCGCGGCAATAATCCGCCGAGCACGTCGTCCTCCCCGACGTGGACCGTGAATCGCACTATCTATACCCGCTCGGGCAGCTCCCTGGCAGCGCTGGATGCGACGAGTGCAGGTTCGGCCAATCTCTACGACTACATTCGCGGCGCCGATATCAATGTAGATGGCGCACACGTTGAAGAGAAGACGCTGTCGCCGTCAATCGCCAATGCGGTGCGTGCTTCGGTGCATGGCGACGTGGTGCACTCGCGGCCGCTGGCGGTGAACTATGGCATTAACGATACGGTGATCTACTACGGCGCCAACGATGGCATGCTGCGCGCGGTGGATGGGGTCACCGGCAAGGAAAAATGGGCGTTCATCCCGCCGGAATTCCTCGACACGACCAAGCAGACGCGCCTGATGCAAGATACGCCTTACATTGCGTTTGGTGCAGCACCGGCCGCCGGCTCGACGCCCAAAAACTACCTGTTCGACGGCTCGCCAGGCCTGTATCAGAGCTTAGGGAACACCAAGGTCTGGCTCTACCCGACACAGCGGCGTGGCGGGCGCATGGTGCATGCGCTGGATGTGACCACCAATACTGCACCCTCACTCAAGTGGTATCAGGGTTGCCCGCATCTGGGCGACGATACCGGCTGCACGAGCAACTTCGACGGCATCGGCCAGACCTGGTCCACGCCAGTCGTGACCAAGATCAAGGGCTACAACACCACCCGGCCCGTCGTGGCGTTTGGCGGTGGCTACGATAACTGCGAGGACACCGTACCACTCACCAATCCACCAACCTGGACGACGACCTGCGCCAGCGCCAAGGGTCGTGCAGTCTATGTGGTGGACGCCGAGGACGGGACGCTGATCAAGAAATTCACGTTCTCCGGCATGCGTGGCGTGACCGCCGGCATTTCCTTCGTTGATATCGACAATGACGGCTATGCCGACTACGGCTACGTGGCGGACCTCGGCGGAACGCTTTACCGCCTGAGTTTTGTCAATAGCCCCGCGACGCCTACACCATTGGACGAGGACGACTGGTCGATCAAGAAAATCGCCTACACCTCGGGCGCCCGCAAATTCATGTTCGCGCCAGCGGTGGTGTTTGGCGGCGGCAGCACAGTGTATGCGGCCATGGGCTCCGGTGACCGCGAACGTCCCCTGGTGGAAGACTATCCCTACGCGATGGACGTCAGAAATTACGTCTATGCTTATCGCGATACGCTGGATGCCTTTGATGCGGCAACCACTGCCTGCAACCTGGATGGCGACCCGGCGGCAGTGGATGCCTGCGTGCTCGATTACACGGCCGCGCCTGCTGCTTGCGGTTCGCCGGGCATCCTGCCGAGTGAATCGAAAAAAGCGTGGCGAGTAGGGTTTGTCTATCAAGGCGAGCAAGCGGTGACCCAGCCCATCATCCTGGGTGGCATGGTCGCAGTTAACACCACCCGCCCAGTGCCGGCCGGAGTCTGCAGCGCCGCACTGGGAGAAGGCGGCGGTTATTTTCTCAATTTGATCAATGGCTCAGGTGCGATCGGCGTTACCGGCAACTGCGGCGGTGAAATTCGCGGCGCGTTTCTTGGCGTTGGCTTGCCGACCGACCCTGTGGTGGTCAACCTGCCGGGTGAAGATCCGATTTGCATCGGGTGCGTGAGCAAGAGCAATACCAATCCCTCCTTGCCCAGCAAGCTGTTCCAGCCGACGCCGGTGCCACCACCTATTTCAAAGGTGAAGTCGAAAAAATATCGCTACAAGGCGGTTGACTGACCGAAGGCATTCTTGGTCGGAATGGATTAATCGCCCGGTGCAGCGCAAGGTGCACCGGGCGAACAAAGACCTGCTTCGGGGCATCAAAAGCGCCGTTGCGCCAGCGCCGACTTTTTGGTGAGTTCGGGGCAATGTCTGCAAGGGATTAGCCATCTTCTGCGCATAGCATTGCCATCCATCCGCGCCGAACGGTATAATCCGCGCCCTTGCTGTTGTAGCTCAGTTGGTAGAGCAACTGATTCGTAATCAGTAGGTCGCCAGTTCGATTCCGGCCAACAGCACCAAATGACCGCTTCCGGGAGTATCCCCTGGAACAAATCTCCGCTGCTTCATCCCCGGCTTGCTATCACTGCGGCCTGCCGATTCCCGCAGGGACGGAAATCCTTGTCACCATCGACGCCGTGCCGCGCGCGATGTGCTGCACCGGCTGCCAGGCGGTGGCCGAGGCTATTGTCGCCAATCAGCTGACCGAGTATTACCGCCATCGCGACGCGATGCCGGAAAGCCCACGCGAGGCGATGCCCGTGGCCTTGCAGGAACTGGGGCTGTTCGACCATCCCGGCGTGCAGCAAAGTTTTGTGCGCGCGGCGGGCGAGCATGAACGCGAAGCGGCGCTGATCCTCGAAGGCATTACCTGCGCCGCCTGCATCTGGCTGAATGAAGCGCACATCGGGCGGCAGCCAGGCGTGACGGCGGTCGACATCAACTACGCCACGCGCCGCGCGCGGGTGCGCTGGGATGAGCGCGTCACCCGGCTGTCGGCCATTCTCGCGGCCATCGCCGCCATCGGTTACCGGGCGCATCCGTATGACATCGCCCGCGCCGAGCAGTTGGCGCAGAAGGAGCGCAAGACGGCGCTGTGGCGGCTGTTCGTCGCCGGCTTCGGCATGATGCAGGTGATGATGTATGCCTTGCCGGTGTATCTGGCGCAGACCGAGACCGGCAGCGACATGGCGCCCGATATCGAACAGTTGATGCGCTGGGCCAGCCTCATTCTGACCCTGCCGGTGGTGCTGTATTCGGCAGCGCCTTTCTTCGTCAATGCCTGGCGCGACTTGGGTTTGCGGCGCGTGGGCATGGACGCGCCGGTGGCGCTGGGCGTGGGTAGCGCGTTCGCCGCCAGTACCTGGGCGACGCTGACGCAAAGCGGCGCGGTGTATTTCGATTCGGTCACCATGTTCGTTTTCTTTCTGCTGGGCGGGCGTTATCTGGAAATGATGGCGCGGCAGAAGGCGGCGCGCAGCGTGGAGACGCTGGCGCGCGCCCTGCCTGCCGTGGCGACACGCTTTACTGCCTGGCCGTCAATGGCCAGTGAGCGCGTGGCTGTGGCTGAATTGCGCGTCGGCGACATGGTGCAGATCCGCCCCGGTGAAACCGTGCCGGCGGATGGCGTTGTCATGACAGGCGCCAGCGCGACGGATGAAGCGCTGCTTACTGGCGAGAGCCGGCCGGTGCCGAAAGCTGTGGGCGACCGGCTGACCGGCGGCAGCGTGAATGTCGCCAGCCCGCTGGTGATGCGAGTCGAGCGCGTGGGCGAGGCGACGCGGCTGGCGGCGATTACCCGCCTGATGGAACGCGCTGCGGCGGAAAAGCCGCATCTGGTGCAAGTCGCCGACCGCGTGGCGGGGCGCTTCATCATCGCCTTGCTGCTGCTGGCGGTCGTGACGGCGCTGGTCTGGTGGCGGATTGATCCATCGCGTGCGCTGTGGGTGTTCGTCGCCGTGCTGGTGGTGAGCTGCCCCTGCGC
>JBAQUE010000279.1:0-8204 GCA_049297315.1 Rugosibacter sp. | reverse complement strand
GAATAACGCCTCGTCGTTTTATGCGACAAAAGTCGGCGCTACCGATACGGCGGCCTGGGACGACCTGGTCGGCACCAACCTCAAGGCGCCGCTGTTTCTGGCGCAAGCCGCCGCGCCGCACCTGGCGCAACACGGCGGCAACATCGTGAATATCACCGATGTGCATGCCGAACGCCCGCTCAAGGGCTATGCGCTGTATTGCGCGGCCAAGGCCGGCCTGCTCGGCCTGACGCGCGCGCTGGCCGTCGAACTCGGCCCGCAGGTGCGCGTCAATGCGGTGGCGCCCGGCGCGGTCGAATGGCCGGATCAGGGCGACGACTTTTCGCCCGCCGAACGCGCGGCCATCGTCAACCACACCCTGCTCAAGCGCGTTGGCTCAGCCAGCGACATTGCACGCACGGTGAAATTCCTGATTTTCGACGCACCCTACATCACCGGCCAGGTCATCGCGGTTGATGGCGGGCGGAGCGCCCATTTATGAATGCCCCGGCAGCAGATACGCTGCACAAACCAGTCGCCCCCGCGCCTACCGCGCGCCAGGCCAACAAGGCCGCGTTTGAAGCCAACAAGCTGGCCAAGCGTTTGCGCCGCGAGGCTGGCCAGGCAATTGCCGATTTCAACATGATCCAGGCCGGCGACCGCGTGATGGTGTGCCTTTCCGGCGGCAAGGATTCCTACGCCATGCTCGACCTGCTGCTGCATTTGCGGGCGCATGCACCGATCGATTTCGAGATCATCGCGGTAAATCTCGACCAGAAGCAGCCGGGCTTTCCCGCCGATGTGCTGCCACGCTATCTGAGCGAACTCGGTGTGCCATTCCATATTGAAAACGAAGATACGTATTCCATCGTCAAGCGCGTCATTCCCGAAGGCAAGACGACGTGTTCGCTGTGCTCGCGCCTGCGACGCGGCGTGCTCTACCGCGTCGCCAGCGAACTGGGCGCGACCAAGATCGCCCTCGGCCATCATCGCGATGACATCCTGCAAACCCTGTTCCTCAACCTGTTCTTCGGCGGCAAGCTGAAAGCCATGCCGCCCAAGCTGGTCTCCGACGATGGCCGCCATGTGGTGATCCGCCCGCTGGCGTATTGCCGCGAGAGCGATCTCGCAGCCTGGGCCAAGGTACGCGCCTTCCCCATCATTCCCTGCGACTTATGTGGTTCGCAGCCCAACCTGCAGCGCCAGCAGGTCAAGCGCATGCTGAACGACTGGGAGCAGCGCTTCCCCGGCCGCATCGAAACGCTGTTCCGCAGCCTGTCGAATGTCGTGCCTTCGCATCTGCTGGATGCGCGGCTGTTCGATTTTGCCGGCCTGGCCGCCACCGGCGTGCCCGACCCGCAGGGCGACCGCGCGTTTGACCCGCAGGAGTTTCCCGCAGCCACGCTGCAAGGCATCCCGCTTAGCGTGCAAGATCAACGGGAATACCTGGGGGAAGAAGCCCCATGAATGCACAACGCCTGCCCGCCCGTCATGGGGTGCTCTGGCTGATCCGCGGATGGCGGCTCCTGCGCCGCCATCCGCGCCCGATGATGGCGGTGACCATGGCTTATTTCGTGGTGGCGATGATCATCAACATGATTCCCCACCTGGGGCCTTTCTTGTTGCCGCTGGTGATCCCCATGCTCACCGCGCTGCTGGGCAATGCCTATCGCACCCTGGACCATGACCAATTGCTCTCGCCGGAACATATCACTGCCGGTTTGCGCGAACAGCGTACCAAGCTGCTGCGCCTGGGCGGCCTGCATTTGCTGGGTTCGGTCATCTTGCTCGCCATCAGCCTGGCCGTGGTTGGCGACCTGAATCCCGCGCAAGACATGACGGTCGAGCAGGCCAGGGACATGCTTTTGTCATTGTCCTTCGTGGTGCTGTGCGCCAGCCCGTTGCTGATGGCCTTCTGGTTTGCCCCGCTGCTCACCGCCTGGGCTGAGGTAGCGCCACTCAAGGCGCTGTTTTTCAGCCTGGTCGCCAGCTGGCGCAATTGGCGCGCGTTTGCCGTTTATGGTCTGGTCATCATGGCCGCAGGCATGGCGCTGGGCATGCTGCTGGGCGCACTGCTCGCCGTTGCCGGGATGATTTCGCCGGCCTTGATGCGCGTGCTGTCCATACTGCCGCCGATACTAATGGTCATGCTGCTCGGCCCGGTGCTGGCGGCGGGCATTTATATTTCCTACAGCGATGTGTTCCACACGGCTGAAGTAATCGATGCCTGAATCATCTGGCGCATTGGGCATTTTCGGCGGCACGTTTGATCCGCCGCACATCGCCCACCTGCGGCTGGCCATCGAGGCGCGTGAAGCGCTGCATTTGACCGGGGTGGTTTTCGTACCGGCGGGCAGTCCGCCTTTGCGCGGCTCACCGCAGGCCAGTCCGGCGCAGCGCCTGGCCATGGTGGAACGCGCCATCGCCGATATGCCGGATTGCAGCGTGGACGCCAGTGAAGTGATGGCCAGCGGCCCCAGCTACACCGTGGCCACGCTGGAACGCCTGCGCGCGCAGCACGGCGCAGCGCGCCCGCTGGTCTTGCTGATGGGCGCCGACGCATTTGCCCGGCTGCCCGCCTGGCAGTGCTGGCGCGACTTGTTCGCGCTGGCGCACATCGGCGTGGCGACTCGGCCGGGGCACACGCTCTTGCCGCAAAAAGTTCCCGAAGGCGACCCGAAGGTCGTGCAGAGCAAGCAACGCGCTGGCGATGGCGATACGGCGGCAATACCGCTGGAAGCCGAACTTGCCGCCGAGTTTTCCCGCCGCCAGGGCACTGCAACCGATATTGCACACGCGCCTGCCGGCCGCATCGTGCCGTTCGCCATCACGCCGCTGGAAATTTCCGCCACGCTGATCCGCCAGCGCCTGGCGCAGGGGCTGAGCGTGCGCCATCTGGTGAGCGTCCCCGTTCTCGACTATATTGATTCCCAAACTATTTACCGGACTTTCCATGGACATTAAAAAGCTGCAAAAAATCGTTGTTGATGCACTCGAAGAAATCAAGGCCAAGGATATCGAGGTGCTCAACACCAGCAAGATCACGCCGCTGTTTGAACGGGTCGTCATCGCCAGCGGCGACTCCAACCGCCAGGTCAAGGCGCTGGCGCGCAATGTGTATGACAAGGTCAAGGAAGCGGGCGGCGAAGTCATCGGCATTGAAGGCGAAGAAACCGGTGAATGGGTGCTGGTCGACCTGGTCGACATCGTGGTGCATGTGATGCAGCCCGTCGTGCGCGCCCACTACAACCTTGAGGAGTTGTGGCAAACCGTACCCAAGCGCACGAAAAAAGTGGCGCCGGAAAAAGATTGAACGGCCAAGGGTGGACTTCCGGTGAAGCTGATGGTTGCCGCTGTTTCCTCGCGCCCTCCCGCATGGGTCACGGCCGGCTGGAATGACTATGCCAAACGGATGCCACGCGAGTTGGCGCTCGAACTGCTGGAAATCAAACCGGAATCGCGCACCACGGGGAAAAGCGTTGCAGCGATGCTGGCCGTCGAAGCGGGCCGTCTGGATGCGGCGCTTCCTGCCGGCTGCCGTCGCGTTGTGCTGGATGAGCATGGCGACGCCGTGACCACCCGGCAACTCGCCGCACGGCTGGAAAAATGGCTGGGCGGCGGCAGCGATATGGCCTTTTTGATTGGCGGCCCGGATGGCCTGGACGCACGCATCAAGGCCAGCGCCACCGAATCGCTGCGCCTTTCCAGCTTGACACTGCCGCATGCCATCGTTCGGGTCATCCTCGCCGAGGCGCTTTACCGCGCATCGAGCGTGCTCAAAGGACACCCTTACCATCGTGAGTAAAAACCATGGCTGAACCCCGTCTTTATCTCGCCTCGCGCAGCCCGCGCCGCCGTGAACTGCTGGCCCAGGCAGGCATCCGCTTTGACCTGCTGATGCTGCGTGGCGCCATACGCCAGGATGACAGCGTCGATGAAAGCTGGCTAGCCGGCGAAACACCGGAAACTTATGTGCAGCGTATCGCCCATGCCAAAGCGGTTTTTGGCGCGGGGCTCCTCGCGCAACGCAGGCTGCCCCCTGGCCTGGTGTTGGCAGCGGACACTACACTCGACCTCGATGGTGAAATCATTGGCAAGCCTAGGGATGACGCCGATGCCAGTAACATCCTGCGCCGCCTGTCCGGCCGCCGCCACCGCGTACTGACCTCTGTCGCCGTAGCAAAGCCGCACGCGGCCGGTCCGCAAATCAAACAGCATCTGTCGGTCAATGAGGTCTGGTTTCGTATCCTCACCAACAATGAAATTTATCGCTACGTGCAAAGCGGCGAACCGATGGACAAGGCCGGCGCCTATGGCATTCAGGGCCGTGCGGCGCTGTTTATCGAATCGATCAACGGCTCGCATTCCGGCATCGTCGGTTTGCCGCTGAGCGAAACAGCATTGCTGCTACGCGAGTCCGGCTATCCAATCTGACGTGCGCACAAATGGCCGAACAATTCCTGATCAACTTCACGCCTGAGGAAACGCGCGTTGCGCTGCTGTTGCAGGGCTCCGTGCAAGAGTTGCATATCGAGCGCAGCAACAGCCATGGCGTTGTCGGCAATATCTATCTCGGCCGTGTCGTGCGTGTGCTGCCCGGCATGCAATCGGCCTTCATCGATATTGGGCTGGAGCGGACGGCCTTCCTGCATGCCGCTGACATCTGGACTGAACATGCGGTGAATGGCGGCGAACCGCGCCCCATCGAGCGGCTACTCTCGGAAGGGCAGTCACTCCGTGTGCAAGTGCAAAAGGAACCGATCGGCACCAAAGGCGCGCGGCTAACCACGCAAATTTCGATTGCCGGACGCCTGCTGGTGTATTTGCCGCAGGATGACCATGTCGGCATTTCGCAGCGCATCGTGGATGAGGAAGCCCGCGAAAAATTGCGCAGCCGCATCCAGGCATTGCTCTCACCCACTGAGCGGGGCGGTTTCATTTTGCGCACGGTAGGCAGCGAAGCCAGTGACGCGGAACTGGCCGCCGACATCACCTATCTGCGCCGCATCTGGCAGGAAATCAACAGGCGCAGCGTAGGCTGCCTGCCGCCCATGCTGTTGCACCATGACCTGACCCTGGCGCAACGCGTGCTGCGCGACCTGGTGACAGCGGAAACCACCGCCGTGATGTGTGATTCACGCGAGAATTTCCAGAAGCTGAGAGCCTTTGCGCAGGAATATGTCCCGCAGGTCAACGGCCGCCTGGTGCATTACACCGGCGAAAGGCCATTGTTCGACCTGTACGGCATCGAGGACGAAATACAAAAGGCGCTGGCACGGCGCGTAGACCTCAAATCCGGCGGCTACCTGATTTTTGACCAGACCGAAGCGATGACCACCATCGACGTCAATACCGGCGGCTTTGTCGGCGTGCGCAATTTTGACGACACGGTTTTCAAGACCAATCTTGAAGCGGCGCACACGGTCGCCCGGCAACTGCGCCTGCGCAACCTGGGCGGCATCATCATCGTCGATTTCATCGACATGGACAATGAGGAACATAAAGAGGCTGTCCTGGCCGAATTCAACAAGGCACTGGCTTACGACCGCACGCGCGTCACTGTTTCGGGCTTCACCCAGTTGGGCCTGATCGAGATGACCCGCAAGCGCACGCGGGAAAGCCTCGCGCAGATCCTCTGCGAACCCTGCCCGCTGTGTAACGGCCGTGGCGAGATAAAAACAGCGCAAACCATGTGTTACGAAATTCTCCGCGAAGTATTGCGCGAAGCGCGCCAGTTCGCCACCCGCGAACTGCGCGTGATCGCTGCGCCGGTGGTCATCAACCTGTTCCTGGAAGAGGAGGCGCAGGCGCTGACCATGCTCTCCGACTTCATCGGCCGGTCCATTTCGTTGCACGCCGAAAGCGGCTATACGCAGGAACAGTTCGACATTGTGCTGATGTAGGCTAAAATTCGTCTTGTTGGCTGCAAGAACTCCAGTCAAACGCAAGGCGGGCGTCGTATAACGGCATTACTCCAGCTTCCCAAGCTGATAACGAGGGTTCGACTCCCTTCGCCCGCTCCACACACTCCGGCTGTGGAAACCATGCATCAAGCCATGGCGTTCTGGACATCACCAAAAACCTGCCTGCACGTCACCCATGGACGGTAATTCAAAGTAACGCAGGGGACTTACAAACTGTTACAAGCACCCAGTCATCTGTTCATGGTTCCAATCGTTAATGGAAGGGAGCGCATGTGCGCTACTTGCAAATAAAGGAACCTGAAATGTCTAAAATTCTCTCTGCTCTGATTGCCGGCCTGTTTGCTGTTTCTGCTTTTGCTGCCGATGCGCCCAAGCCCACCACACCGGATACCAAACCTGCTGCAGAAGCCGCAGCGCCCGCCAAGGCAGAAGTAAAGAAACCACATATGGCACGCAAGCATCACAAAAAAACCGCCAAGAAGACTGAAGCTGCAGCACCGGTTGCCAAGTAAAGCTGTACCAAATGCAGTAACGAAGCCCTCCCAGTGAGGGCTTTTTTTCCGCTTAAGGTAGCATCGGCTGATGAAACAAATACGCTATCGTCCTGACCAGCCCTTGCCAGTGCGCCTCGCGCTGGCAAGGCCAAGGTTGTTTGGTTGTGCGCTGGTTGGCTTGCTGACAGTCATTTTTCTGCCTTCATCACTGGTGCTACATGAAATTACGCGCCTGATTATTGGCTGGAACGTGGGCGCTTTGCTGTACCTGCTTCTCATTGCCCGCATGATGTTCTGGTCGTCTCACGAAAGGATGCGGAATCGCGCCCTTGAGCATGATGAGGGCCGCCTCATCGTGCTGACCATGGTTATTCTCGCTGCTATTGTCAGTCTTGGTGCAATCGTTGCCGAACTTGCGGTGGCCAAGGATATGCATGGGACGTTGCGTTATGCACATATTGCGCTGGCTGCACTCACTGTCCTGAGTTCATGGTCATTTACCCAGGTAATGTTTGCGTTGCACTATGCGCATGATTACTACATTGCTGAAATACGTGGCCAACCTGCTGGACTGGACTTCCCCGGGGGACATGCGCCTGACTATGGCGACTTTCTCTATTTCGCCTGCGTGATTGGCACATCGGGGCAAACGGCAGATGTCAGCTTCACCAGCCGAACCATGCGGCGCACCGGCCTGGGCCATTGTGTGCTGGCTTTTTTCTTCAACACGACATTGGTGGCTCTGACCATCAATATTGCTTCGGGTCTTGTTTAAGCGAAGGCGCCACTAATACTCATGGTCAGGTAAGACCATCCGGTCGCCGCACGCGCCACAGAATTACGGCCACTGCGATCAGCGGCAACGCCAGTAGCGCAAAGTAGCTGCCCATCGGCCAGCCCAGAGAGATCAGCACACCGCCCGCATATGGCCCGAGGATGGCGCCAAATCGTCCTGCGCCAATCGCTAGGCCGATGCCGGTGGCGCGGGTGGCATCGGGATACAGCCGGGCAGCCAGCGAATACAAACCGATAAGGCCGCCGAGCGAAAAAAATCCCGCCAGGATAATGAGGCTGAACAACAAATCGGCCGCTTTAGGCATCTGGCCGAGCAGCATGATGCACAGCGCGCCAAAAATAAAATAGCCACTCATCATGCGGTAGATCGACCAGCGTGCCGATAAGTATCCAAGACTGAGCATGCCGATACCGCCGCCCAGATTCAGCAGCATGCCGGCGCGCATCGCTTGCGCATTGGGCAAGCCGGCTTCGACCAGAATGGTGGGTGTCCAGTTGAGCAGGAAATACAGGGTCAGGTTGCCCAGGAAAAAGCAGGCCCACAAAGCCAGCCCTGGCGCCAGCCATTGCCCGCGCAAGACATCCTTGAACCGGGTGGCGCCGGTCGCGGCAGCTTGCGTTTGCGCAGCATCCAGATCAACGCGTAAACTTCGGGCGATTTTTTCAGCAGCGACACTGGCGCCAGGTTGATTTTTTTGCAGTAGATAATGCAGCGATTCAGGTAAGCCCAGCAGGAGCATCGGCAACATCGCCAAGGTAAATATCCCGCCGATAAAAAATATCGCCTGCCATCCCGCACCGGGAATAATCTGGCTGGCCAGCAACCCACCGGCAATGCCACCCACTGGATAGCCCAGGTGCATGAAACTGATGGCGAGGTTTCTTTTGCGGTCCGGCGTGTATTCGGCGACGAGGGTATTCAGGCTGGGCAGCAAGGCGCCGATGGCGATGCCGGTGAGGCCACGCAACAGCATCAATTGGGTGACGCTGGTCGCAGCGGCTGTTCCCAGTG
>JBAQUE010000278.1:0-10015 GCA_049297315.1 Rugosibacter sp. | reverse complement strand
GACTACATCCATTTTTGTGCTGCCGCCATCGGTAACGATGGCGGCCGGTGGCAAATGCGGCGCCAAGGCTTGCATCACCGGCAACATCTGCCCCACGGGCATGGCCAGGAACACCAGGTCGGCATCTTGCAAGGCATCGGCCCAATCGCTGGCGATGCGGTCAATCACGCCGCGCTGTTGCGCCGCGAGCAATGACGCCTGCATGCGGCCAAGGCCAACCACTTCTCCGACGGCTCCCGCTGCCTTGAGCGCCAGCGCAAACGAGCCGCCAATCAGCCCGACGCCGCAGACAACGACTTTTTTCAGCATCATCCGTGCAGGGCTTTTTCCAGCGCCGCGAGAAAGCGCTGGTTTTCCGTTTCGCGGCCGATGGTCACGCGCAAATGATTGGGCATGCCATAGCCGCCCAGCGGCCGCACAATCACACCCTGTTTGAGCAGCCGCTGGTTGATGGCCGCGCCATCAGGCACGGCGATGGTGATGAAATTACCATGCGAGGGAATGTGCTCCACACCCAGATGCTTCACCCCGGCGATGAGCTGCTCCATGCCCTGGCGGTTAAGCGTGTAGCTTTCAGCCAGAAACAGATGGTCGTCCAGCGCGGCCAGCGCGGCGGCCAAGCCGAGGTTGCCGACATTGAATGGCTGGCGCACACGGTTCATCAGGTCGGCCACCTCGGCCTGCGCCACCGCATAGCCCACGCGCAACCCGGCCAGCCCGTAGATTTTGGAGAAGGTGCGGGTCACCACCAGGTTCGGGAAATCCCTGACCCAGGCGACGCTGTCCACGCGCTCGGCCGGCGGCAGATATTCGGTGTAAGCCTCATCCAGCACCACCATGACATGCGGCGGAATACGCTCGATCAACGCGCGGACATCGGCATACGGCAAAAATGTGCCGGTCGGATTGTTCGGGTTGGCGATCCACAGCACGCGCGTATCCGGCCGGATGGCCGCCAGCAGCGTCACCGGGTCATGGCCGTAGTGCTTTGCCGGTGCGGCAATGGTCTCGCCGCCGGTGATTTCGGTGACCAGCGCATAAATGGCAAACGCATATTCCGCGACCACACTGGAACGCCCGGCCGAAAGGAATACCCGCGCTGCCAGATCAAGCAGGTCATTGGAACCATTGCCCAGCACAATCTGCCCTGCCGCCACGCCGTGGCGTTCGGCCAGCGCGGCGATCAGCTCGAACTGGTCCGGGTAGCGCTCGGCGCCGGCCAGCGCCGCTTCGATTGCCCGCCGCGCCAGCGGGCTCATGCCCAGCGGGTTTTCATTCGACGCCAGCTTGATGATTTGTTCCTGCGGGATACCCATTTCACGCGACAACTGGGTAATCGGCTTGCCCGGAAGATAAGGTGAAATGCCGCGGATATAAGGCAATGCCTGGGATGCCATGCTCATCGTGAAACCTCAGCAGACCGCTTTGGGGTAAGAGCCAAGACGCTTGACGAAGCCGGCCCGGTTATCCAGCTCGGCCAGTGCGCGAGCCACCGCTGGCTCATTTTGATGGCCTTCGATGTCGATATAAAAAACATATTCCCAACGGCTGCCGCCCAACCGGCGCGCCGGGCGGGATTCGAGGCGGCTCATCGAAACGCCGTTGTCGGCGAAGGGCGCCAGCAGGTGATGGATCGCGCCGGGACGGTTCTGGGTCGAACAGATCAGCGAGGTTTTATCCGCACCGGAAGGCGCGGCGTCATGCTCGGCGATGATGACGAAGCGCGTCGTGTTGTGCGGGTCGTCCTCGATGTTGGCAGCCAGTATGGGCAGCTCGTAGAGCGCTGCGGCCGCCTCGCCGGCGATGGCGGCCGCACCCGCTTCGCTTGCCGCCAGTCGTGCCGCCTCAGCATTGCTGGCCACGGAAACACGCGGCACGTCCGGCAGCTTGCGGTTCAACCACTCGTGGCACTGGGCCAACGACTGGGCGTGGGAATACACACGCTGCACTTCGCCCGGCGAGTCGACCTTGCCCATCAGGTTGTGATGGATGGGCAGGGTCACCTCGCCGCAGATCATCAACGGTGAGGACAGCAACAGGTCGAGCGAGCGGCCGACGGCGCCTTCGGTGGAGTTTTCCACCGGCGCCACGCCGTAATGGGCATTGCCGGATTCGACTGCGCGGAAGACGTCGTCGATCGCGGCGCCCGGCAACAAGGTCGGCGCGCCGCCGAAGTGCTTGCGTGCAGCGGCTTCGGAATAGGTACCGGCCGGGCCGAGATAGGCCACGGTCAGCGGCTGCTCCAGCGCCAGGCAGGCGGACATGATTTCGCGCACGATACGCTGCATGGCCGCCGCCGGGAGCGGGCCGGGATTTGTCTCGGCCACGCGGCGCAGCACCTGCGCCTCGCGCTCCGGACGATAGATGCTGCCCTGCTTGATCTCGCCAACGCGCTGGGCCAGCCTGGCCCGCTCGCTGATCAGGCGCAACAGTTCGCTGTCAATGGCGTCGATGCCGACACGCAGCTTGCCCAGTTCTTCTTCGTTAGCCATGGGTACGCTCGAACTCCTTCAGGTAAGTCACCAGGGCCTGTACGCCTTCAATGGACATGGCGTTGTAGATCGAGGCGCGCATGCCGCCGACCGACTTGTGTCCCTTCAACTGGAGCAGGCCCGCTGCTTTCGCGCCGGACAGGAAGGCTTCGTTCAGCGACTCGTCGCGTAGAAAGAAAGGCACGTTCATGCGCGAGCGGAAAGCCTTTTCCACGTGGGTCTTGTAAAAATCCGTCGAATCCAGGTAGCCATAAAGCAGCTCGGCCTTGGCGATATTGCGCGCCTCCATGGCTGGCAGCCCGCCCTGGCGCTTGAGCCACTGGAAAACCAGGCCAGCGATGTAAATGGCATAGGTCGGCGGCGTGTTGTACATCGAGCCATGCTCGGCCACGGTCTTGAACTCGAAGGCCGAAGGGCAGATCGGCAAGGCGCGGTCAAGCAGGTCATCGCGCACAATCACCAGGGTCAGGCCGGCAGGGCCGATGTTCTTCTGCGCGCCGCCGAAAATCAGCCCGTAGCGCGCAACGTCGATGGGCCGCGACAAGATGTGCGAGGAAAGGTCGGCCACCAGTGGCAGGTCAGGCCGACCCAGCGCACGCATGTCGGGCAGGTCATGGAACTCGACACCGTCGATGGTTTCGTTGGTACAGATGAACAGGTAGGCCGGATCGGCGGAGAGATCAAAAGTCGGCGCTGGCGGCACGGCGAGAAAGGGTCCTTGCAGCGCACCGGCGGCGAGATGGGGCGTGCAATATTTCTTCGCCTCCTTGAAGGACTTCACCGACCACGAGCCGGTCACGACGTAGTCGGCAGCCTTCCGCGTGCCGAGCAGATTCATCGGGATGATGGCGTTTTCGGCAATCGCCCCGCCCTGCATGAACAATATTTTGTAGTTGGCTGGCACCGCCAGCAGTTCGCGCAAGTCGGCTTCCGCCTCGGCGGCGATGCCCGTGAATTCCTTGCCGCGATGGCTCATCTCCATCACCGACATGCCCGAGCCGCGCCAGTCGAGCATCTCCGCCGCCGCCTGGCGCAGCACTTCCTCGGGTAGCACGGCAGGGCCGGCGCTGAAATTGAAGACGCGGCTCATCAGGCTAGCGTCCCTCTTCCTGTCCAGGGCAAGGCGTGACGGCATTCGCCATGCGCATCGCCCTACGCCCTATTGTGGCGGCATTGCACTCAGAACGCCCGCTCATTCCCCGCCGCTCTCCGCGCCATCTTCGCCTTCGACTGCGCCATCCCCCCCCTCTTCGGTCTCGACTACTTTCTCAAGACCGGCAAGGAAAGCGCCCTTGTCGAGATTGATCAGCGTCACGCCCTGGGTCGAGCGGCCCATGACGCGGATATCATTCACCCGCGTGCGGATCAGCACACCGCCGGTGGAAATCAGCATGATCTCTTCACGGGTTTCGCCCAGGGCGGACAATACCGCCGCCACCACGCGGCCATTGCGCTCGGAAGTCTGGATCGCGATCATGCCCTTGGTGCCGCGGCCATGGCGGGTATATTCGGCAATCGGGGTGCGTTTGCCATAACCATTTTCAGTCGCCGTCAGCACTGACCAATCCTCGCTATCAGCCACCAGCATGGAAATGACCTTCTGGCCGTCTTCCAGCAGCATGCCGCGCACGCCACGCGCTTCACGCCCCATGGGACGAACATCATCCTCGGCAAAGCGCACCGCCTTGCCTGCGTCCGAGAACAACATCACGTCGCATTGGCCGTTGGTAATCGCCACGCCGATCAGGTGATCGCCATCATCCAGGCCAACCGCGATGATGCCGGCCTTGCGCGGGTTGGCAAAGCTGGCCAGTGGCGTCTTCTTCACCGTGCCCATGGCCGTGGCCATGAAAATGAAATGCTGCTCGTCGAATTCCTTGACCGGCAGGATGGCGGTAATCTTTTCATCCTTTTCCAGCGGAAAGTAATTGATGATGGGCTTGCCACGCGAGTTGCGCGTGCCTTCCGGCGTTTCATACACCTTCAGCCAATACACGCGGCCACGGCTCGAGAAACACAAAATGTAATCGTGGGTGTTGGCGATGAACAGGCGATCGACAAAATCATCATCCTTGATCGTCGCCGCCTGCTTGCCGCGCCCACCGCGTTTTTGCGACCGGTAATCCGCCAGCGGCTGACGCTTGATGTAGCCGGTATGCGATAACGTCACCACCATGTCTTCGCGCACAATCAGGTCTTCGAGGGCGATGTCCGCGGTGTCATAAACAATCTCGGAACGCCGCGCATCGCCATACTGCGTTTTGATGGCGGCCAGCTCATCACCGATGATGGCCGTGATGCGTTCGGGACGGGCAAGAATATCGAGCAGGTCGACGATCTGCGCCATCACCTCGCGGTATTCCGTGACGATCTTGTCCTGCTCCAGCCCGGTCAGGCGCTGCAAGCGGAGTTCAAGGATCGCCTGCGCCTGCGCATCGGCCAAGCGATAGCCCTGCGCGGAAAAACCAAATTCCGCAGCCAGCCCTTCCGGGCGCGAAGCCTCGGCGGCCGTGCGCGCCAGCATTTCACCGACCAGCGCCGATTGCCAGGTGCGCTCCATCAAGCCACGCTTGGCTTCCGCAGGCGTCTGCGCGGCCTTGATCAAGGCAATGATCTCGTCAACATTGGATAGCGCGACCGCCAGGCCTTCAAGGATATGCCCGCGTTCGCGCGCCTTGCGCAGCTCGAACACGGTACGCCGCGTGACCACCTCGCGCCGGTGCAGGAGGAAACACTCCAGCATTTCCTTCAGGTTCAGCAGGCGTGGCCGGCCATCCACCAGCGCCACCATGTTCATGCCGAAGGTATCCTGCAACTGCGTCTGCTTGTACAGGTGGTTCAGGATCACTTCCGGCACTTCGCCACGCTTCAGCTCGATGACCAGGCGCATGCCCGATTTATCCGATTCGTCCTGGATATGCGCGATGCCGTCTATCTTCTTTTCATTGACCAGCTCGGCGATTTTCTCTTGCAGCGTCTTCTTGTTGACCTGGTAAGGCAGCTCGTCCACAACGATGGCTTGCCGCCCGTTGCGCTCGATTTCCTCAATGTGGGTCCGCGCCCGCATGATGACCCGGCCGCGGCCGGTCATGTAGCCATCGCGCACGCCAGAAACACCATAAATCATGGCGGCCGTAGGGAAATCCGGCGCCGGAATGATGGCGATCAGTTCTTCTATGGTGAGCGCCGGATTCGCCAGCAAGGCCAGGCAAGCCTCGACCACTTCGTTCAAATTATGCGGCGGAATGTTGGTCGCCATGCCCACCGCAATGCCCGACGAGCCATTGATCAGCAGGTTGGGGATACGCGCCGGCAGGATCAGGGGTTCATGCTCCGAGCCATCGTAGTTCGGCCCGAAATCGACGGTTTCCTTGTCGATATCCGTCAGCAACTCATGGCCGATACGCGCCATGCGGATTTCGGTATAACGCATCGCGGCGGCATTGTCGCCATCCACCGAACCAAAGTTGCCCTGCCCATCGACCAGCATGTAGCGCAGCGAAAAATCCTGCGCCATGCGTACAATCGTGTCATACACCGCCGTATCGCCATGCGGGTGGTATTTACCGATGACATCGCCGACGATGCGCGCCGATTTCTTGTAGGCCTTGTTCCAGTCATTGGACAGCTCGTGCATCGCAAACAACACGCGCCGGTGCACCGGTTTCAGGCCATCACGCACATCTGGCAGCGCCCGTCCGACAATCACGCTCATCGCGTAATCCAGGTAGGAATGACGCATCTCTTCTTCGAGACTGATGGGCAAAGTTTCTTTAGCGAACGAAGTCATAGTGGCGCGCCCTGGCCAGCAAGATGCAGCAGGGCATTAGTGGTGATGGCAATGAAAGCCATCGATTTTAGCATGTGCAACCCTGCTTGCCGGTTGTCCGCGGCAGCCAAATCTGATTGAATCCGCACATGAATCCAGCCAACACTCCCGTCATCATCGACCTTTTGATCCACCCGGAATGGATCATCCCGATCGAACCGGCCGGCATCACCCTGACAGGCCATGCGCTGGCCGTGCATGACGGCCGGATTATCGGCTTGCTGCCCTACAGGGAAGCCCTGCAGCATTACCAACCGCGAGAAAAAATTGAACTGCCCGGCCAGGTTTTACTGCCCGGCCTGGTCAATTTACATACCCACGCGGGGATGAGCCTGTTGCGTGGCTATGCCGATGATTTACCGCTGATGACCTGGCTTAACGAACACATCTGGCCGGCCGAAGCACGCCACCTGTCGCCGGATTTTGTCCGCACAGGGACGTTGCTGGCCTGTGCCGAAATGCTGCGTGGCGGCATCACCACCTTCAACGACATGTATTTCTTCCCGGATGCCGCAGCCGAAGCGGTGCAGCAATCCGGCATGCGTGCCGTGCTCGGCCTGCCAGTGCTTGAATTCCCCACCCGTTATGCCGCCGATGCCGATGACTACCTGAGCAAGGGCCTGGCGATACGCGATACGCTCAGCGGCGACCCTTTGCTGAGCTTTTGCCTGGCGCCGCATGCGCCCTATACGGTCAGCGACCGCAGTTTCGAAAAAATCGCCATGCTGGCCGCGCAACTGGAAATCCCCATCCATCTGCATCTGCATGAAACCCGTCATGAAATCACCGAGAGCATCAGGCAACATGGCGTCCGCCCGGTAAAACGCCTGAACAACCTCGGCCTGCTGGGGCCGCAATTGATCGCCGTCCACGCGGTACATCTCGATGCCGCCGAAATTGATTTGCTCGGCCACCACGGCTGCCACATTGCCCATTGCCCCACATCCAACCTGAAACTCGGCTGTGGCATTACGCCAATGGCGGATATTCAAGCCTGCGGCATCAACTTTGGTCTGGGTACTGATAGCGCCGCATCGAACAACCGCCTGGACCTGTTCCAGGAAATGCGCCAAGCGGCCCTGCTTGCCAAAGGCATCAGTGAAGACGCGACGGTATTGAATGCCCATTCAGTCCTGGCTGCGGCCACACTGGGCGGCGCACGTGCCTTGGGGCTTGATGGGCAGATTGGATCATTACGCCCTGGCAAGGCAGCCGACCTTTGCGCCGTGCGTCTTGATGACTGGCTGCTTCAGCCCTGTTTCGACCCCGCGTCACATCTGATCTACGCAGCGGGACGGGAGCATGTCACCCACACTTGGATTGCAGGAAAATTACAACACAAAGAAAGTATTCCAATGCATATCGATATTTCTCAATTGCTTACCGGCATTCGCATGTGGCATACTCGCCTGGCTGTTTGACCGCCCGTCCCATAAGCCATTTAGGAGAATACGAATGAATTCCTGCACCAAACACTCAATGCTGCTCGCCGCGCTGCTTGGCGTTTCTGCCGCTGCGTTTGCCCAAACACCTGGTATCGATACCGCAGGGACCGTTGGCTATGCCATCGACCAGCGCGGCTATGTCGCCAAAAGCGGCACCGGCCTGTGCTGGCGCACAGGCTATTGGACACCCGCCATGGCCATCGAGGAATGCGACCCTGACCTGGTAAAGAAAGCCGAAGCCGCCCCGGCGCCAGCCGCTCCTGCTCCTGCACCTGTCGCCGCACCCAAACCGGCCGCCAAGAAAGTCACCCTGTCGGCTGACGCCCTGTTCGATTTCGACAAGGCTGTCCTGCGCGACGAAGGCAAAGCCAAACTCGACAAGCTGAGCGAAGATGTCAAAGGCCTCAACCTTGAAGTCATCATCGCCACAGGCCATGCAGACCGCTTCGGCACCGATGCTTACAACCAGAAGCTTTCTGAAAAGCGCGCTCAAGCCGTCAAAGCCTATCTGACAGACAAGGGCATCGAAGCTAACCGTGTCTTCGCTGAAGGCAAGGGCGAGACCCAACCCGTTACCAAGCCGGGTGATTGCAAAGGCCCGAAGAGCAAGAAGGTCATCGCTTGCCTGCAGCCTGACCGTCGTGTTGACATCGAAGTCATCGGCACCACGAAGTAATTTCTATTGCTGCTCAAAAAAGCCCTGCCTTGCAGGGCTTTTTTTGTTAACCTGCACGACACCATGGAACCAAGCGAACAAAGCATCAATGCCGACCCGGCCGAATTGAAAAAATTCGGCGAATTCGCTCACCGCTGGTGGGACCCGCAATCCGAATTCCGCCCGCTGCATGACATCAACCCGGTCCGCCTGGACTGGATAGAGCAGTGCGCAGGCTTGCGCGGAAAAGAGGTCATCGACATCGGCTGCGGTGGCGGCCTGCTCAGCGAAGGCATGGCTGCGCTAGGCGCCAAAGTCACTGGCATCGACCTTGGCGAAAAAGCCCTGTCAGTCGCCAAGCTGCATCTGTTTGAGAGCGGCCACACCATCAATTACCGGCTGGTCTCCGCCGAAGCCATGGCCGACGAAATGCCGGGGCGCTTCGATATCGTCACCTGCATGGAAATGCTCGAACACGTCCCTGACCCGGCGAGTATCGTGCAAGCCTGCGCAAAACTTGTCAAACCCGGCGGGCAGGTATTTTTTTCCACGCTCAACCGCACCCCCAAGGCATGGCTGCTTGGCGTTGTCGGCGCCGAATACCTGCTTAATCTGCTGCCGCGTGGCACGCACGATTACAGCCACTTCATCAAACCTGCCGAACTCGCCACCCATTGCCGCGCGGCCGACCTGGCCGTGGCAGAAATTATTGGCATGCGCTACAACCCCTTGACACGGCGATGCGCGCTGACACCAGACACACAAATCAACTATCTGCTGCGCGCACAACGTCATGCCTGACACCTCACCCGCCGCCATCTTTTTCGACCTCGACGGCACGCTGGCGGATACAGCGCCCGACTTGGCTGGTGTCCTCAATATCCTGCGCCAAGAGCATGGCCTGCCACCCCTGCCCCTCGCAGAATTGCGCCCCCATGTATCGACCGGCGTGCGCGGGCTGCTGCACAAGGGTCTGGCCATTGGCCCGGCCGACCCAGCCTATGCCGACCTGCAACAGCGCTTTCTCGACCTCTACGAACAGACCATGTATCGCGGAGAAACACAACTGTTTGATGGCATCACAACCTGCCTCGACGCACTGGACGCGCAGCGCATGCCCTGGGGCATTGTCACCAACAAGCAGCTTCGCTTTGCCACCCCGCTGGTGGAGAATCTGGGCTTGCGGCAGCGCGCCATATGCTTAGTCTGCGGCGACAGCGCAGCGCGCGCCAAACCACACCCCGATCCCCTGCTGCTTGCCGCCCAGATTGCCAAGGTACAACCCGGACACTGCCTCTACATCGGCGACGACGAACGCGACATCATCGCCGCCCATGCCGCCGGCATGCAAGCCATCGCCGCCGCATGGGGCTATCTGGGCAGTGACAAGCCACTCGCGGACTGGGGCGCAGACATCACCATTACCTCACCCAAAGATATTTTTCGCATCATCGCAACGAACCGCTAGAATGCCCCTTGCAATTTGCACTTCTAGCCGCATCTGTCGGATGCGGATTCAAAAAGCGCACAGCAACACAACCACTGGGGGCGACATGGCTTCGACGTGGATCAAGAAGCAGAGCAGAGCATACCG
>JBAQUE010000277.1:0-7775 GCA_049297315.1 Rugosibacter sp. | reverse complement strand
GGATTCAGGGATTCAGATTTCACGGCTCGCTTTCAGCGCGCCGCCCCTTCCACTTTCCCGTCCACTTCGCTTCTCCGCTTCAGCAGAGAGGCAAGATTATAGGGAAAAGAAAGAAAACTGTAAAGCGCTTTTTGAAAAAAGTTGCTGAATTTAAAATTTGCGCCCTAACTCAAAACTACGCGCGCAAATTTTCGTTTGCCAACCTGTAGTACAACAGACTCACCAATCGGCAGTATCAGGTTGCGATCACTCACCTTTTCTCCGTTTAGACGCACACCGCCGCCCTCAATCATGCGTAAAGCATCAGATGTGCTTTGGGTAAGGCCGGACGCTTTGAGCACTTGCGCAATGGGGCCCGCACTGACATTAATTTCTGGCATGCTTTCTGGCAATATCCCCTTTTGAAAGCGCGCTTCAAAATCCGCCAAGGCCATTGCCGCATCCTTGCTGGAGTGAAAGCGAGTAACGATTTCCTGTGCAAGCATTACCTTCGCATCCCGTGGATTGCGACCGTCATCGACTTCATTTTTCAGGCGAGCAATTTCGTCATTACCCAAAAATGAAAGCAGCGAAAAATAACGCCACATCAAGGTATCTGATACAGACATCAACTTGCCAAATATTTCCTGTGGCGACTCCGTGATGCCAATATAGTTGCCTAGCGACTTCGACATTTTATTGGCGCCATCCAAGCCTTCAAGCAAAGGCATCATCAATACGCACTGTGGCGATTGTCCATAACGCTTTTGCAGTTCGCGGCCAACCAGCAAGTTGAACTTCTGATCGGTGCCTCCCAGTTCTACATCCGCCTTCATCGCCACCGAGTCATATCCCTGGCAAATCGGGTAGAGAAATTCATGGATGGCAATCGGTTGCTCCGCCTCATAGCGCTTGGCAAAATCATCCCGCTCCAGCATCCGGGCTACGGTGTGTTGCGCGGCCAGTTTGATCATCCCACTTGCACCCAGCGGGTCAAACCAGGTCGAGTTAAAGCAGACTTCGGTTTTTTCTGGGTCTAATATCTTGAAGACCTGCTCACGATATGTCTGGGCATTGACAAGTATCTGTTCCCGGGTGAGAGGAGGACGTGTGGCATTTTTTCCGGTGGGGTCGCCAATCATGCCGGTGAAGTCACCGATCAGGAACATGACATGGTGCCCCAAATCCTGAAAATGCCTCAACTTGTTGATCAAAACGGTATGCCCAAGATGGAGGTCGGCAGCCGTAGGGTCAAAACCCGCTTTGATTCGCAACGGGCGGCCGCTCTTGAGTTTTTCAACGAGCTCCGGCTCAATCAGCAGTTCGTCTGCACCACGCTTAATCAGGGCAAGCTGAGATTCAATTTCCATCATGAAGTATCTGATTTGCAGAGGGGATGCTTTGTTAAACTGGCGCATCCTCTCTGTAACGCATAAGAAAGGGAAAGAATTTTAACGCAACTTAATTACCCGGCTCCCTGAAGGTTCCTTTATTCATGACCGCAAAATTAGTTATCGGGCTGATGTCCGGCACCAGCCTGGATGGAGTAGATGCTGTGCTCGTCGACTTCTCGGCAAGCCCGGCACAGACTGTCGCTACGTTCTGGTTACCGTATCCTGCCGCCATTAGGGAGCAAGCCTTGCGCTTACAGCATCCGGGCAACGATGAACTCCATGCGGCTTCGCTTCTTGCGGGGGATTTAGCCCGTTGCTATGCACAAGCCGTCAAACAACTTCTTGATGCCACGGATATATCACCCTCGCAAGTCATTGCAATCGGCTGTCACGGGCAAACCGTGAGACATCGGCCGGATGCTGGATACAGCTGGCAGATCAACAATCCGTCATTACTCGCGGAACTAACCGAAATTACGGTTGTAGCCGATTTCAGGAGCCGCGACATTGCCGCCGGCGGGCAAGGTGCGCCATTGGTTCCTGCATTCCATGCGGAAGTGTTTGGCGTCAAGGAGTCGCATCGCGTCATCCTGAATATCGGCGGCATTGCCAATGTGACCGACCTCAACCCCTGCCAGCCTGTCCGTGGGTTTGACTGCGGGCCAGGCAACCTGTTGATGGATGCCTGGATTGAGGTGAACAAAGGCCTTCAGTATGACAAGGATGGCCAGTGGGCGGGGCAAGGCACGCGGTTACCCGCCCTGCTGGAGAAACTCTTGGCGCATGATTTTTTTCGGGTAGTGCCACCCAAAAGTTGTGGCCGCGAAGAATTCAACATGCGCTGGCTTTCCCAATTCCTTGACGGAAATGAAAACCCGACGGATGTGCAAGCCACGCTACTAGAGTTAACGGCCGTAACGACAGCGCAAGCTATTCAGCAGCGGTGCGGCAGTCCCGATGAAATCTTTGTCTGTGGTGGTGGTGTCCATAACGCATCCCTGATGGGAAGGTTAAGCCACCATTTGCCAACTTGCCGTATCGCCAGCACCGACTTTTTAGGGCAGCCGCCCGACTGGGTCGAGGCGGTTGCCTTTGCCTGGCTGGCATGGCGCACAGTGAACAGGCAACCGGGAAACCTACCGGCAGTGACGGGGGCTTGCGCACCAAGAATCCTGGGCGCAATTTACCCTGC
Source organism: Rugosibacter sp. (assembly GCA_049297315.1). GTDB lineage: Bacteria > Pseudomonadota > Gammaproteobacteria > Burkholderiales > Rhodocyclaceae > Rugosibacter. Next base: position 5,210 of record JBAQUE010000277.1, on the reverse strand, counting down.
CTGACAAACTTGGATAGGTATTAGCCCCACCCTAACGCTCATGGTCAGGAATCACCCATTGATGATGAAACGTGCGAAATGCAGAATGGTGCCCCCCCATCCGCTACGCGGCCCACGGCTGGCTTTGCACAGCCGCCCGGCTACGGGGCGCGACGCATGCGGCGCGCATTCCCGCCTCGCCCCCTCACGGGGAGGCTTCTCTATGGCTCGCTTCGCTCGCTTATCACACAGTGCACTTGCCCAAGTCTTTCACGTTAAAAAATCAAAGTGAAAAAGACGATCCGCATCCGCAGGTGCTGGTAGCATTGGGGTTCTTGATCACAAACTGGGAACCCTCAAGTCCTTCGCTGTAATCAATCTCGGCACCTACAAGATACTGGTAGCTCATCGGATCAATCAGCAAGGTGACGCCATTTTTATTGAGGGCCGTGTCATCCTCATTAGCTACTTCATCAAATGTAAAACCATACTGGAAGCCTGAACAACCGCCACCCGAGACAAATACGCGCAACTTAAGCTCAGGGTTGCCTTCCTCGACAATCAGTTCCTTGACCTTGTTTGCCGCGTTATCCGTAAAACTGAACGGTGCGGGCATTTCTGTAGGCGCATTCATGGTGTTCTCCTTTGTAAAAAGCTAAGAATAGCATGTGCGGGCTATAACTGCTTTTTCAAGAGCCAAAGGTCTCAATTGCTGGCCGCCAATTTTAATTCCACGGCCTTTGACAATGCCTCCTGGTGGATTAGGCGTCCTTGTACCACAGCGCCAAGATGCATCTCAATCGCGCTGTACTCAACATCACCGGTCACCCTGGCCTTGGTGTGCAGCTCCAGAAATTCGCTCGCATGCACTGGCCCAATGACCGTACCGTTGAGCACCAGATGGGAAACGAAGACTTCGCCCTCGACACGCGCATGCTCACTGAGCACTAATGTTGAAGGCTTGTCGGGATCTCCACGAACATCGCCTTTCACTTCACCATCAATGCGTAGCCCACCCACAAAGCTGACATCACCAACCACCGTTGTACCTGCGCCAATCAAAGTGTCGATACGGCCTTGCGGCTTACCTGATTTCTTACCAAACATGACATATCTCCCATTTGCAAATAACCCGGTAGGGAATCGCTACAGCATAACCGTTTGACTGGCTTTTATCACACCATCCTTGATGAAGCGGGCCTCAAGGCTTTTTAGCTGTGCTCCTGGAGGCACATTAAACACACCATCAAACCGCCGAAAATACCGAAAACTGACTTGATTCGGATCCGCCCCACCATCGCCCATGAACATGAACTGCATGGTACTGATTTTCGCCCCATATTGCATGGTTGCAATGAATTGCAACTTGCCCTTGAGTTCCTGCTGCTTTTTATCCCCGCCCTGTACCAGCATCAGCCGATAACGATACTCCCCTTGAGCGCTGGAAGGAAAAATCTGTAGTTGGCTCATGACCAAAGCGGCGGTGCCAACATGTCCCCCAGCCAAATTCTCGAACATTGCCAAATCAGCCTTGAGACGGGTATTTTCTTCTTCCAGAGATTTGATCTCGGCAGCAAGACGCTCTTGTGTAGCCAGCTCAATATGCAATCGGCTTTCATTGGAACTTGTCATTTTCCGGGCCAATTCAAGTTCAGACTCAAACCGCGCCACCTTTACCGGCATCCCAGCCAAATCGTTTGCAATAAAGTGTCGGCCTAAACCGGGTAGTAGATATCCAGCCGCATGTAACCATGCACCTAACACAAGAGCAGATCCGACCAGTGTAATCAGCGACAAGGCGAGCCACGGCCAGGGCAAATGCATTCGTACGGCGACACGCTGCGCTGAAATGCCAAAGCGGTTACGCAAGCGCTTGCGGATCATCAGGGGAGGATCGGCAACTGCGTCAGGCCAGCACGTTCATCCAGCCCAAACATGATGTTCATGTTTTGCACCGCTTGTCCGGCTGCTCCCTTAACGAGGTTGTCAATGACTGAAAGGATAACCAGCGTATCACCTCCCTGCGGCCGATGAACCGCGATCCGGCAGGTGTTCGCCGCACGTACCGAGCGGGTTTCCGGGTGTGATTTTGGTGGCAAGACATCAACGAATGGTTCATACGCATAACGCTTTTCAAAGAGCGCCTGAAAGTCTTCTTCGTGCGTGACCTGCGCATACAGCGTGGCGTGAATACCGCGGATCATAGGTGTGAGATGGGGCACAAATGTCAGGCCAACCGCACTGCCCGCAGCGCGCATCAGGCCCTGCCGGATTTCAGGCAAATGTCGGTGTCCGGATACCCCATAAGCCTTGAAGTTATCCGCTGCTTCGGAAAACAAGCTGGGGGTTTCCGCTTTGCGGCCGGCCCCTGAAACCCCGGATTTGACGTCTGCAATCAAATGGTCAAGATCAATGCAGCCGGCTTCAACCAATGGCAGAAACCCTAGTTGCGTTGCAGTTGGATAGCAACCAGGGTTTGCAACGAGGCGTGCATGGCGGATGGCTTGACGATTTACCTCAGGCAAACCATACACGGCCTCCGAAATGAGCGCCGGGCTGGCATGCGTCATGCCATACCATTTTTCCCATTCCGCAACATCTTGGATACGGAAATCAGCCGCTAAGTCGATGACCCTCACCCCAGCATCCAGCAGGCCTTTTGCCTGTTGCATTGCAATGCCATTTGGGGTGGCAAAAAACACAACGTCGCATGCGTTTAATGGGGCATCCTTGGGATCGGTAAACTTCAAGCCTACCGATCCGCGCAAACTGGGGAACATGTCAGCCACGGATGTGCCTGCTTCACCACGTGAGGTGATCGCCAGCAGTTCAGTATCCGGGTGTTGCGCCAGCAAACGCAGCAACTCGACTCCGGTATAGCCTGTGCCACCAACAATGCCCACTTTAAGCATACATAGCTCCGTGATACGTAAAAAAGAAATGGTAACCCGTAACGGCTCGCCAAAAATCAAAAAGCCGCGCGAAGGCGGCTTTTTGATTTCTTCTCTAAAGCTTAACGCTTCGAGAACTGTTTGCGACGACGCGCCTTGCGGAAACCCACTTTTTTCCGTTCGACTTCACGTGCGTCACGGGTCACAAAACCGGCACCAGACAAAGCGGGCTTCAGTGTGGCATCGTATTCAATCAGCGCACGCGTAATACCATGGCGGACGGCGCCTGCCTGACCGGATTCCCCACCACCAACCACGTTGACCATGATGTCAAAAGTGGTCATGTGCTGCGTCAACTCAAGCGGCTGACGGACGACCATGCGGCCTGTTTCCCGCGAGAAAAACACGTCAACAGGTTTATCGTTAACGACAAACTTGCCGCTCCCTGCGCGAAGAAAAACCCGTGCTATCGATGTCTTGCGACGACCAGTACCATAATATTGCGTGACTGCCATAGAAACCCCTTGAATTCTTAACGATTAGATATCCAGCAACTGTGGCTGCTGAGCCGCATGCGGATGCTCACCCCCGGCATAGCATTTCATCTTTTTGATCATTGCATAGCCCAAAGGCCCCTTGGGCAGCATGCCTTTGACCGCTTTTTCGAGCACGCGATCAGGGAAACGCTGTTGCAGCTTGGTAAAGTTGGTTTCATAAATACCGCCCGGATAGCCAGTATGCCGGAAGTATTTTTTGTTCTCTGCCTTATTGCCCGTGACGCGCAGCTTTTCGACATTCACCACAACGATGTAGTCACCGGTATCCACATGGGGCGTATAAATTGCTTTGTGTTTGCCACGCAAACGGCGCGCGATCTCGGCAGCCAAGCGGCCGAGCACCTTATCTGCCGCATCAACGACAAACCAGTCATGCTGTACTTCATGCGGTTTGGCAGAAAATGTTTTCATTATCTTTCCTTACTTTCATATACTTGCATAGGTAATCTAGCCAGCGCAACAGCAAACAAAAATCAGCGGGCGCTTTACAGACAGCCGTACATTCTAATCAATCTTTTGGTACGCTGTCAAACAACATCTGGCGCTTAACGGCTTGGCGTCCCTGAATTGCCAGCAATATAGCGCGTCGGATCAGCGAGGTTTGCTTCAGCAAACCCATCCTTGCGCAAACGGCAGGCATCACAAATACCGCATGCCCGCCCCAGTTCGTCGGCCTGATAGCAAGACACCGTCAAGCTGAAATCAAGGCCTAGGCGTATTCCTGTCGTGATAATTTCCGACTTGCTCATCGCAATCAATGGCGCATGTACCCTCAGTGCCTTGCCCTCAACAGCAACTTTGGTCGCCAGATTGGCAAGCTTTTCAAAAGCCTGGATGAACTCAGGACGGCAATCGGGGTACCCGGAATAATCAACCGCATTTACCCCGACAAAAATATCCTGGGCACCCAAAACTTCCGCCCATGCCAAGGCCAGTGAAAGCATGATGGTATTACGCGCCGGGACATACGTCACAGGGATTCCCGGGCGCACACCTGCTGTAGGCACGGCAATTGATGCGTCCGTCAAGGCTGAGCCGCCCAGTTGTCCCAGATCAAGCTTGAGCACGCGATGCGCCACAGCCCCCAGCGCAATAGCCACACGATGCGCTGCATGCAGTTCGGCCTTATGCCGCTGGCCGTAATCAAGCGACAAACAATGGCAGGTAAAACCTTGCTCGCTTGCCAGTGCAAGCACTGTGGCCGAATCAAGGCCTCCTGAAAGAAGAATGACAGCAGGCGTCATAGTCACGGTAGTGTTCATAATAAAAGGGATGGGGATGACTGCTCTATAATCTGCGGCCTCTTTCCTAACGATCCCTCAGGCAATGACCAAGAAAGTGTTTATTCGCACCTTTGGCTGTCAGATGAACGAATATGACTCCGACAAGATGGTTGCCGTCCTGGCCGGCAACGAGGAGACGGTCAAAACGGACACCCCTGAAGACGCAGATATCATCCTTTTTAACACTTGCTCAGTGCGCGAAAAAGCACAGGAAAAGGTGTTTCATGACTTGGGCCGCGTGCGGCATTTAAAAGAGGCCAGACCGGATATTATCATTGGCGTTGGCGGCTGTGTCGCCAGCCAGGAAGGTGCCGCCATTGTCAGCCGTGCGCCTTACGTGGATGTCGTATTTGGCCCGCAAACCTTGCACCGCTTGCCACAGATGATTGATGCCCGCCGCGCCAGCGGGCGCCCCCAAGTCGATATTTCCTTTCCAGAAATTTAAAAATTCGATGCCCTGCCCGCTGCCAAAAAATAAGGCCCATCCGCCTTCGTTTCAA
>JBAQUE010000276.1:0-2377 GCA_049297315.1 Rugosibacter sp. | reverse complement strand
CAGCGCGAGGCGCGGTTCCGCGCCGCTTTTATCCAGCACCAGCACCTGGCCGGGATAAATCCAGTGCGGATTCTTGATGTCCTGCGCATTCATTTTCCATAGTTCGGGCCAGCGGTAGGGGTCTTTGAGATACTTTGCGGCGAGACCCCATAGCGTGTCGCCAGGCACGACGGTATAGCGCTCGGGCGCGCCAGCGGCAAGTTGCAGCGGCTGCGCAGCCAGCGCCAGCGTGGTTGAAATGCACAAGAGCAGGGCAGATATAATGCGACGCATGGTATGACCTCTGGCCGGGTGTCTGGAAATTGCCTCGTTCAGCTACAGAGGCTCAAGTCCCGATTCTGCCCGACTATTCTTCCGGCATCAATTCTTTCAAGAGCTTTTTCATGGCCTTATTGCCCATTTTGCGCTATCCCGACCCGCGTCTGCACAAGAAGGCCGCGCGTATCACTGCGGTTGATGACCGCATCCGCCAACTCGCCGACGACATGGCCGAAACCATGTACGCCGCGCCCGGCGTCGGTCTCGCCGCCACCCAGGTGGACCAGCATGTGCGCCTGGTGATCATCGACGTGAGCGAAGACCGCTCGCAACTGCACGTGTTGATCAACCCCGAATTGCTGGAAAAATCCGGTTCCTGCGAAACCGATGAAGGCTGCCTTTCGGTACCCGGCATTTACGAACCGGTCACCCGCGCCGAACATGTCACGGTGCGTGCGCTGGGGCTCGATGGCCAGTCTTTCGAATTGAGCGCCGATGGCCTGCTGGCGATTTGCATCCAGCATGAAATGGATCACCTCGAAGGCAAGGTGTTTGTCGAACACCTCTCGCGGCTGAAGCAGACCCGCATCCGCAACAAGCTGCTCAAGCAGGCGCGGGAAACCATGTAATGCGCGTGATTTTCGCCGGCACGCCGGATTTCGCCGCGCAGGCGCTGGCCGCCATCCTCGCCGCCGGGCATGACGTGCCGCTAGTCCTTACGCAACCGGATCGCCCCGCCGGACGCGGCATGAAACTGCAAGCGTCCGCAGTCAAACAAGTCGCCCTCGCGCACAAGTTGCCGGTGTTTCAGCCCGAGCGCCTGCAAGACCCCGCCACGCATGAACCGATCCGCGCCGCCCGCGCCGACATCATGGTGGTCGCCGCGTATGGCCTGATCCTGCCACAGGCCGTGCTGGACATGCCGCGTTTTGGCTGCCTCAACATCCATGCCTCGCTGCTGCCGCGCTGGCGTGGCGCTGCGCCAATCCAGCGCGCCATCGAAGCCGGCGACGCGGAGACCGGCATAACCATCATGCAAATGGACGCCGGGCTCGACACCGGCCCCATGCTGCTGGCCGAAGCACTGAAAGTCGGCGCTGGTGAGACGGCGGGCGAGCTGCATGACCGGCTGGCCACGCTCGGCGCACGCCTGATCGTCGAAGCCTTGGCGCAACGCGATGCGCTGGTTCCCGTGGCGCAACCGGCCAGCGGCATGACCTATGCCGCAAAAATCAGCAAAGCCGAAGCGCAGCTCGACTGGGCTCAACCCGCCGATGTTCTGGCGCGCAAAATCCGCGCCTTCAACCCCTTCCCCGGCGCGACCCTGCCACTGGCCGATGAGCTGGTTAAGGTGTGGCGCGCAGAAGCTGTAGCGGGTGCTGGCAGCCCCGGCCAGATTCTTGCGGCGGAGGCGGATGGCATCATTATCGCCACAAGCCACGGCGCTTTACGCCTGACCGAACTGCAAAAACCCGGTGGCCGCCGTCTCACCAGCGCCGAGTTTTTGCGCGGCAATTTGCTGGCTTCCTGATTACTACGCAGTCAGTGTGAATCAAACAAAGATGGTACACGCGCACAGCGTCGCGGAAACGCCTACCAAGGCGTTCCAGTGGGCAACATTTTCTTTAAAAGGGAAACAATAAATATGGGCACAATAGTTTTGTTGTTGATTGTCGTCGCAGTGATCGCAGTTCTGGCCGCTCTAAAAGCCAAATCTCAAGGCGGTGGGGCAGATGAGGTATGGCCCTTCGTCGCCAAGAAGCCGCTTTCTCAGCCTGAGCAGGTGCTTTACTTTCGCCTGATTCAGGCGCTGCCAGAGCATATCGTCCTCGCCAAGTTCAGCTTTCCCGCTTGCTCGGAATCAAAAAAGGCAACAACTATCAGGCATGGTTAAATCGCATCAACCGAATGAGCGCTGACTTTGTGGTGTGCAACAAAGACTCCAGCATTGTCGCAGTCATCGAGCTTGATGATGCAACACACCGAAAAAGAGAGGGTGTAAGAATTTTTGTGTAAACGGTCATTTGGCAGGAAACTGCCGCGCATCAAGGAGCGATGATGACCGTCACAAAGAAAGCCGTACCGAAAGAACTGCTGGACAGCCTGCTGGCTGATTACC
>JBAQUE010000275.1:0-12063 GCA_049297315.1 Rugosibacter sp. | reverse complement strand
ATTCAAGCCTCGCTCACAACGGGGGATGCATCAGGCACTGCCAGATCAAAAAGACTGGCCGCATCACTTGGACGCTTCAGGTGTCGGCGCTTGTGATACGCCAAGCCTGTTCCCGCAGGAATCAAGCGTCCGACAATGACATTCTCTTTGAGCCCGCGCAATCCATCTCGCTTGCCCATTATCGCTGCCTCCGTCAACACCCGTGTCGTCTCCTGGAAGGATGCTGCCGAAATAAACGAGTTTGTTGACAAACTCGCCTTGGTAATCCCCAGCAACACGAAATCATACAGTGCAGGTGATTTACCTTCTGCAATCAAGCGGTCATTCTCGTCAAGGGCTTCATCGCGCTCAACCTGCTCTTCCTTGATGAAACGCGAGTCGCCCGGGTTTGTGATAACGACCCTGCGCAGCATTTGCCGGACGATGACCTCGATGTGCTTGTCGTTAATCTTTACGCCTTGCAACCGATACACATCCTGCACTTCGTCAATAATGTAGCGCGCAAGTTCTTCAGCGCCTTTCAGGCGCAGAATGTCATGCGGATCAGCGGGGCCGTCTACGATAACCTCTCCCTTGCTGACGACCTGGCCATCATGGGCCATGACATGCTTGTCTTTGGAAATCAGGTATTCATGCGGTACGCCATCAAGCCCTGTAATGATGAGCCGTTGCTTGCCCTTCGTGTCCTTGCCGAATGACACGGTACCGGTCACTTCAGCCAACGTCCCGGCATCCTTGGGAGAGCGGGCTTCAAACAGTTCAGCCACACGTGGCAAGCCCCCGGTGATATCACGGGTTTTGGATGATTCTTGCGGGATACGGGCCAAGATGTCACCGACCGAAACTTCCTGCCCTTCCCTCACCGTGATCAGGGAACCGACCTGGAATGTAATTGTTACGACGTGATCTGTGCCATGGATTTTTACCTCCTCCCCTGATTTGTCAATTATCTTGACTTGGGGACGGACTCCCTTGGACGACTTGCTGCCCCGCTTTGTATCAATCACTACCAGCGTAGATAAGCCTGTTACATCGTCCATCTGCTCGGCAACAGTTACACCCTTTTCGATGTTCTCAAACTTTATCGTGCCAGAATACTCTGTCACGATAGGACGGGTATGGGGATCCCACGTTGCTAGCTGAACACCGGCCTTTGCCTGGCTTCCGTCCTCCAGCAGCAACATGGCGCCATAGGGCACCTTGTGGCGTTCGCGCTCACGGCCATTATCGTCAGTAATCATCAACTCCCCAGACCGGGAAATCACGATTTTTTCACCCTTGGAGTTTGAGACATGGCGGATTGTGGCCGCAAAACGAATCGTACCGGCGCTTTTTGCCTCAATACTGCTTTGGGCCGCTGCGCGCGAAGCAGCACCACCAACGTGGAAGGTGCGCATCGTCAACTGCGTGCCCGGCTCCCCGATTGATTGGGCTGCAATAACCCCAACAGCCTCCCCTGCGTTAACCATTGAGCCACGACCCAAATCGCGGCCATAGCACTTGGCGCAAAGTCCATAGCGTGTTTCACACGAAAGCGGGGTGCGCACACGCACCTCATCAATTCCCAATGCCTCTATCGCATCAACTGCATCTTCGTCTAGCAGATAGCCTGCGGTATAGACGATATCTTCTGTATCCGGATGTACAACCTCGCTTGCCAAGACGCGCCCAAGAATACGCTCGCGTAGCGGCTCAATGATTTCCCCGCCTTCAACGAGAGCCTTCATGGAGAACCCGTTATCCGTGCCGCAGTCATCCTCGATCACCACCAAGTCTTGCGTCACATCAACCAACCGGCGGGTCAAATATCCTGAGTTGGCTGTTTTCAACGCTGTATCGGCCAGGCCCTTGCGCGCACCGTGCGTAGAGATGAAGTACTGCAGGACGTTCAACCCCTCACGGAAGTTTGAGGTGATAGGCGTTTCGATAATTGACCCATCAGGTTTTGCCATCAGCCCACGCATCCCTGCCAACTGTCGTATCTGTGCGGCAGAGCCCCGGGCGCCAGAGTCGGCCATCATGTAAATTGAGTTAAATGACTCCTGACTGATCTGCGCCCCCTTGGAGTCAGTGACCTTCTCATGCGCAAGCTGGTCCATCATCGCTTTTGCGACCTGATCACCCGCTCGCCCCCAGATATCAACTACTTTGTTGTAACGCTCACCCGAGGTAACCAAGCCTGACGTATATTGCTTCTCGATCTCCTTGACCTCAGCCTCTGCACCCTCGATCAGGACTTTCTTCTGGGTAGGTATCTGCATGTCATCCAGACAGATCGATATGCCGCCACGTGTCGCCAGGCGAAAGCCGAATTGCATCAGTTGGTCTGCAAACACGACAGTGTCCTTGAGGCCGCAACGGCGGAAGCTTTCATCCACCAGCTTCGAGATTTCTTTTTTCTTGAGCGGTTTGTCAATAACGGAAAATGGCAAACCGCGTGGCAAAATTTCTGACAATAATGCGCGTCCCGCTGTCGTTGAGTGGCGAGTTTGCCTCGTCTGCCATTGGCCATCTTCGGCTAGAGAATACTCGGGAATGCGCACCACAACACGAGCATGCAAGTCAACCTCGTGCGAATCAATCGCCCGCGAAAGTTCGGCAATATCAGAAAACAACATGCCCGTACCTTTTGCGGTAACACTCTCGCGTGTCGCATAGTAAAGCCCTAACACCACGTCTTGCGACGGCACAATGATGGGCATTCCGTTAGCGGGTGACAAAACATTATTGGAAGCTAGCATCAAGGTTCTCGCCTCCATCTGGGCTTCCAATGATAATGGCACATGAACAGCCATCTGGTCACCATCGAAGTCGGCATTGAATGCCACGCAAACCAGCGGATGTAACTGGATTGCCTTGCCTTCAATCAACATCGGCTCAAATGCCTGAATCCCCAAGCGGTGCAATGTCGGTGCACGGTTCAGCATGACCGGATGTTCACGGATCACGCCTTCCAAAATATCCCAAACGACTGGAGTTTCGGCTTCTACTTCTTTCTTTGCAGCCTTGATCGTGCTGGCGATGCCCATTTTTTCAAGCCGTTCAAAAATAAATGGCTTGAAAAGCTCCAGTGCCATTTTCTTGGGCAAGCCACATTGATGCAACTTGAGCTGTGGACCAACCACAATAACCGAACGTCCAGAATAGTCCACGCGTTTGCCCAGCAAGTTTTGCCGGAAACGGCCACCCTTGCCCTTGATCATGTCCGCAAGGGACTTGAGGGCACGTTTGTTCGCTCCGGTCATAGCCTTGCCACGCCGCCCATTGTCGAGCAATGAATCAACAGATTCCTGCAACATGCGCTTTTCATTGCGCACAATAATGTCGGGTGCCTTCAGCTCTAACAAACGCTTCAGCCGGTTATTTCTGTTGATGACCCGGCGGTATAAATCGTTCAGATCGGATGTAGCAAAACGGCCGCCATCGAGTGGTACCAATGGCCGGAGATCCGGAGGCAGTACGGGAAGAACCTCCAGTATCATCCATTCAGGCTTGATACCGGATTGCAGGAAGGCCTCAAGCACTTTGAGGCGCTTGGAAATCTTCTTCATCTTGGCTTCGGAACCGGTTGTTTCGATCTCCTGATGCAAAATTCCGACTTCACGCGTGATATCAAGGGTGCGCAACAATTCACGCACGCCCTCCGCGCCCATTACCGCAATGAAATCATCACCATACTCTTCAACCTTGGCAAGATAATCATCTTCCGTCAGCAACTGGCCACGGTTCAATGGCGTCATGCCGGGGTCAACCACAACAAACGCTTCAAAGTACAGGACACGCTCAATATCGCGCAGTGTCATATCCAGCACCATGCCCAGGCGGCTTGGCAAGCTTTTCAAGAACCAGATGTGCGCAACCGGCGACGCAAGCTCGATGTGCGCCATGCGTTCACGGCGGACTTTTGATTGCGTGACCTCAACGCCGCACTTTTCGCAAATCACGCCACGGTGTTTAAGCCGCTTGTATTTTCCGCAAAGGCATTCATAATCTTTTATCGGGCCAAAAATCTTGGCGCAGAACAGGCCATCACGTTCAGGCTTAAAGGTGCGGTAGTTGATGGTTTCCGGCTTTTTAACCTCGCCATACGACCAAGAGCGTATCTTGGCTGGCGAAGCAAGGCCGATGGTGATCGCATCGAAGTCATCTTCGGCTGCCAAATTTTGCTTAAAAAGGTCTGCAAATAGGCTCTTCATGTGGTTATCTCCAATAAACAGGTATCAAATCAGCGGCGTTCGAGGTCAATATCGATCGCCAGCGAACGAATTTCTTTGACTAACACATTAAAAGACTCTGGCATACCAGCATCTATCTTATGCTCACCCTTGACTATGTTTTCGTAAACCTTGGTGCGTCCGTTGACGTCGTCTGACTTAACGGTCAGCATTTCCTGCAGCACGTACGCTGCGCCGTAAGCCTCGAGTGCCCAGACTTCCATTTCACCAAACCGCTGGCCGCCAAACTGAGCCTTGCCGCCGAGCGGCTGCTGGGTAACTAAACTGTATGGGCCGGTGGAACGCGCGTGCATCTTGTCATCCACCAAGTGGTGCAGCTTCAGCACATGCATATAACCAACTGTAACCTGCCGGTCGAATTTTTCTCCTGTGCGGCCATCAAACAAATCGACCTGTCCATTGCTGGGCAAACCTGCAAGTTCGAGCATGGCCTTGATTTCAGATTCATGCGCACCATCAAACACTGGAGTCGCAAAAGGCACGCCATGCTTCAGGTTACCTGCAAGTTCGACCAGTTCGGCGTCTGTCAGGCTGTCGATATCTTCACTGCGTCCCGACGTGTTGTAAATGCTGCTCAAAAACTTGCGCATCTCGGCAGCCGTTCGTTTATGGAGCATTTGGTCAATCTTCTGGCCAAGCCCTTTGGCAGCCCAACCCAGGTGGGTTTCGAGAATCTGTCCAATATTCATCCGGGATGGCACACCCAGCGGGTTCAGCACGATATCCATCGGGGTACCGTCCGCCATATGTGGCATGTCTTCAATTGGAACAATTTTTGACACCACACCCTTGTTGCCGTGGCGACCCGCCATTTTGTCGCCAGGCTGCAAGCGCCGCTTGACGGCCAGGTAAACCTTGACCATTTTTTGTACGCCGGGGGGAAGCTCATCGCCCTGCGTCAATTTCTTTTTCTTGGCCTCGAAAGCAATATCAAAGTCCTTGCGCGTCTGCTCAATACTGTCGCGCAAACCCTCGAGTTGCTCCTGTGCTTCTTCGCTGGCAAGCGAGATGTCGAACCAGTGGTAGTGCTCGACAGTCTCAAGGTACGCTTTGGTGATTTTTGTTCCCTTGACCAGCTTCTTTGGGCCTTTATTCGCAATCTTGTTCAACAGGAGCTTCTCGATTCGCGCGAAAGTATCACGCTCAACAATACGCATCTGGTCAGCCAAGTCCTGCTTGTATCCCTTGAGCATATCGTCGATGATCGATTGCGCCCGCTTGTCACGCTCAATACCTTCACGGGTGAAGACATGCACGTCAATCACCGTGCCGACCATGCCCGAGGGCACTTTCAGTGAAGTGTCTTTCACGTCGGAAGCTTTCTCGCCAAAAATCGCGCGGAGCAGCTTTTCTTCTGGTGTCAGCAGCGTTTCGCCCTTTGGCGTTACCTTGCCGACAAGGACATCACCCGCCTCAACTTCGGCGCCGACGTAAACGATACCCGCCTCGTCCAGACGGCCTAGTTGTGACTCGCCCAGAGTCGCGATATCACGCGTAATTTCTTCCGGCCCCAGCTTGGTGTCACGCGCCATGACCGTGAGTTCTTCAATATGGATTGAAGTAAAACGGTCTTCCGCGACGACACGCTCGGAAATCAGGATGGAGTCTTCAAAGTTATAGCCATTCCATGGCATGAAGGCGACCAGCATGTTTTGGCCCAGTGCCAGCTCGCCCAGATCGGTTGATGCGCCATCCGCAATCACGTCGCCTTTGACAAGGATATCGCCAACTTTCACGATAGGGCGCTGGTTGATGTTCGTGCTTTGGTTTGAGCGCGTGTATTTGATCAAGTTGTAAATATCAACGCCCACTTCACCGGACACGGTTTCGGCATCATTAACCCGCACCACGATGCGGTTCGCATCCACGTAATCAACCAATCCACCACGCAACGCCTGAACGGCTGTGCCCGAGTCAACCGCCACGGTGCGCTCAATGCCGGTACCGACCAAGGCCTTTTCCGGACGCAGGCAAGGCACCGCCTGACGCTGCATGTTGGCGCCCATCAACGCCCGGTTCGCATCATCATGCTCAAGGAAAGGAATCAGCGAAGCGGCAACCGACACAATCTGGCTTGGCGCAACGTCCATATACTGGACATCGGCTGGCTCCTTCAACTCAAACTCGCCCTTCAACCGGCACGAAACCAAGGCGTCGCTAAGTCGGCCGTTCTTGTCAAGCTTGGCATTCGCTTGCGCAATGACGTACTTGCCTTCTTCAATCGCAGAGAGGTACTCCACCTCATCCGTCACTTGGCTCTCGTGAACTTTGCGATAAGGCGTTTCCATGAAACCGTATTCATTTGTCCGTGAATACAGCGCCAGAGAATTGATCAGGCCAATGTTCGGTCCTTCTGGCGTTTCAATTGGGCAAACGCGGCCATAATGAGTCGGATGCACGTCGCGTACTTCAAATCCCGCGCGCTCCCGCGTCAAACCCCCTGGGCCCAGTGCGGAAACACGGCGCTTGTGGGTGATCTCAGACAGCGGGTTGGTCTGGTCCATGAATTGCGACAACTGGCTGGAGCCGAAAAACTCCTTGATCGCTGCCGAAATCGGCTTGGCATTGATCAGGTCATGCGGCATCAGGTTGTCGCTCTCGGCCTGGTTCAGGCGCTCTTTGACTGCACGCTCAACGCGCACCAGGCCGGCACGGAACTGGTTTTCCGCCAGTTCACCGACAGAGCGCACGCGGCGGTTGCCCAGATGGTCAATATCATCGACTTCACCACGGCCATTGCGCAGTTCAACCAGTATCTTGACCACATCCACGATGTCTTCATTTGACAACGTGCCCAAACCTTCGATTTCTTCGCGGCCAACCCGACGGTTGAATTTCATGCGACCTACCGCTGACAAGTCATAACGCTCGTCAGAGTAGAACAGGCTGTGGAACAGGTTTTCCACCGCATCTTCAGTCGGCGGTTCGCCAGGACGCATCATGCGATAAATGGCCACCCGCGCCGCCCATTGGTCGGTGGTCTCATCCATGCGCAGTGTTGATGAGATGTAATCGCCACGGTCCAGATCATTGACGTAAAGCGTCTGCACCTGATCGACGCCACTTTCAGTCAGCTTGGCAAGAAGATCTTCCGTAATCTCGTCGTTGGCATTGGCGAGCACTTCTCCCGTTTCCTGGCTGACTACAGCGCGGGCAATCACACGGCCGAGCATGTACTCATCGGGCACAATGATTTTTTTGATACCGGCTTCAGCCAGTTCGCGGATATGTTTTGCGGTGATGCGCTTGTCTTTGGCGACAATGACTTTGCCCGATTTGTCGAGAATGTCAAATTTCGCCATCTCGCCACGCAGGCGGTCAATCCCGCTGTCGAAAAGAATGCCTTTCTTGCTGAATTCAAAGTTGTCAAATTCAAAAAAAGTCTCGAGAATCTGCTCATGCGTCATGCCGATTGCCTTGAGCAAAATGGTCACGGGCATTTTGCGGCGGCGGTCGATGCGGAAGAACAGGATGTCTTTCGGGTCGAACTCGAAATCGAGCCATGAGCCACGGTAGGGAATGATTCGTGCAGAAAACAACAGCTTGCCTGAGCTGTGTGTCTTGCCCTTGTCATGTTCAAAAAACACCCCTGGCGAGCGGTGGAGCTGGGACACGATGACACGTTCCGTGCCGTTGATTACAAACGAACCCGTCGTCGTCATGAGGGGGATTTCGCCCATGTACAAAGGCTGGTCCTCTTTCACTTCCTTGACCGCCTTGGTATCGCGATCCAGCAGAATCAGGCGAACTTTGGCGCGCAATGGACTGGCGAAAGTTAACCCGCGCTGATGACATTCCTTGACATCAAAGGGCGGCTCACCCAAGGCATATTCGATGAATTCCAGCCGGGCGTTCCCGGAATGCGCAACAATGGGGAATATGGAGGTAAAGGCTGCCTGCAAACCATGGTTGCGACGCTGCCCCGGAGGCACATCGGCTTGCAGAAAATGCATGTAGGACTCGATCTGCGTGGCCAGCAGAAAAGGAACATCCAGGACATTTTCCCGCTTGGCGAAATTTTTGCGGATGCGCTTTTTTTCAGTGTACGAATATGGCATGGTGGCTCCGTTCTTGATTCAGACATCGAGGGTCAAAAGGCAAAACTGCGCTACTTGGCATGGGGCAGTTTTCTCTTGTAACTCCTGCATCGCTACAAACAAAAGCGGGTTGACGGCAAAGCCGCCAACCCGTTGATCAGCCAAACTTACTTGACTTCGACCTTGGCGCCAGCATCTTCAAGCTGCTTTTTGAGCGCTTCTGCATCAGCCTTGGAAATGGCTTCCTTGACGGCCTTGGGAGCACCATCAACAACATCCTTGGCTTCTTTCAGGCCCAGGCCGGTCGCAGCGCGGACGACCTTGATCACTTCGACCTTCTTCTCGCCAGCCGCAAGCAGCATGACGGTGAATTCGGTCTGCTCTTCAACCGCAGCAGCAGCACCAGCGGCGGGGGCGGCGACAGCAACCGCAGCAGCGGCGGCGGATACGCCAAACTTCTCTTCCATTTCCTTGATCAGTTCGGAAAGTTCGAGAACAGTCATGCCAGCGATGGCATCGAGTATTTCAGCTTTATTAACAGCCATGATTGCAACTCCTGAATGAATATTTGAATCGTTGAAATGTAATTACGCAGTCTCTTTTGCGTCGCGCACAGCAGCCAGACCCCGCACGAACTTCGTCGGAACCTCGTTGAGCGTACGGACAAACTGAGTGATTGGCGCCTGCATCGTGCCCAGCAGCTTGGACAACAGCTCCTCACGGCTCGGCATCGTGGCCAGCGCCTTGACACCCGCTACGTCCATGACGTAGTTGGGCATGGCGCCTGCCTTGATAACGATCTGATCCTTACCCTTGGCGAAGTCGTTGAGCAGCTTGGCGGCAGCCACCGGATCCGCGGAAATTCCGTAGATCAAGGGACCGACCAGCTTATCAGCCAGCACTTCGAACGGCGTGCCAGCAACAGCACGACGCGCCAGTGTATTTTTCAGAACACGCAGATACACACCGGATTTACGCGCTTGCGCGCGCAACACGGTGAGATCAACCACTCCGAGACCACGGTACTCTGCGACGATGATCGATTGGGCTTGCGCAACTTCTGCGGAAACCTCTGCAACTACCGCCTTCTTGTCATCAAGATTGAGACCCACGGTCACCTCCTAGTCAAACACCAGCGACGGAAAGTCGGCGCTGGTAATACGGCGGCCTTCATTCAGGATCTGCAAAAACATTTCCTGTGATCGGGTGACGCCATCTGCGCAGGCTGCAACAACGATGCTCTGTTGCCGATGCTTAAGTCCTCACGGACACCTGCGGTCTTTGATAACCTGTTGCATCACCTCGCGGCGATGCAACAGCCCAAAGTCTGTTTAGCCTTGCGCACCAAGGCTGGATTGATCAATACGCACACCGATCCCCATCGTGCTGGAAAGGGAAATCTTGCGCAAATATTGCCCCTTGGAACCGGACGGCTTGGCTTTCTGCAAAGCATCGATCAGGGCGGCACAATTCTGCTGGAGCGAATCGACGCTGAAGGAAGCACGGCCCAGCGTGCAATGCACGATGCCCGCCTTGTCGGCGCGAAATTGCACCTGACCGGCTTTCGCATTCTTGACTGCGGTTGCCACGTCCATGGTGACTGTGCCTACCTTCGGGTTCGGCATCAGGCCACGGGGACCGAGAATCTGGCCCAACGCGCCAACGACGCGCATGGCATCCGGTGTGGCAATGACCACATCGAAATTCATGTTGCCGGCCTTGACATCCGCCGCCAGGTCATCAAAACCCACGATGTCCGCACCGGCGGCTTTGGCAGCTTCTGCCTTGTCGCCCTGGGCGAATACAGCCACGCGGACAGTCTTGCCCGTACCGGCCGGAAGCACCACCGAGCCACGCACCACCTGGTCAGACTTCTTGGCATCAATGCCGAGGTTGACGGAAATATCGACCGATTCGTCAAACTTGGCGTTGGCGCACTCCTTGACCAGACCCAAAGCATCGCCCAGTGCGTAGGCTTTGACGGGATCGATTTTGGCGCGCAGCGCCTGTACACGTTTGGAAAGCTTGGCCATGTCAGAGTCCCTCCACGGTAATGCCCATGCTGCGGGCAGAACCTGCAATTGTCCGGACTGCCGCTTCCATATCAGCCGCAGTGAGATCCTGCATCTTGACCTTGGCAATTTCCTCAGCCTGAGCCTTGGTGATCTTGCCCACCTTGTCAGTATGCGGCTTCGGTGACCCCTTCTGAATACCGGCAGCTTTCTTGATGAGGATAGTCGCCGGTGGCGACTTCATCACGAATGTAAAGCTCTTGTCGGCAAACGCCGTAATCACCACAGGAATTGGCAAGCCTGGCTCAAGCCCCTGCGTCTGGGCATTGAATGCCTTGCAGAATTCCATGATGTTCAGGCCGCGCTGACCCAGCGCCGGACCAATCGGGGGGGACGGATTTGCCTTGCCTGCAGGCACCTGCAACTTGATGTAACCAACTATCTTCTTTGCCATGATTGGCTCCTTTACTGAATGAGTTTTAGCGCGCGTTCAGAAACTTTAGCTGCTTACTTACGCTCCTCGTTGCCGCCACACTTCAATTGCCAACTACCTGACTGCGACGGCGCAGCCAAGCATGCCTGAATCACGCTTTTTCGACTTGCGAAAAATCCAGCTCCACCGGTGTCGAACGGCCAAAAATTGAAACCGAGACGTGCAAGCGGCTTTTTTCGTAATTCACATCCTCGACGTTGCCATTGAAATCGGCAAATGGACCTTCCTTGATGCGCACCATTTCACCCACCTCGAACAGCACCTTGGGACGTGGTTTCTCTACGCCATCCTGAACCTGCTGCATGATCTTGGCAACTTCCTTGTCCGAGATCGGCGTCGGACGCATCGCCGTGCCACCAATAAAACCCGTCACCTTGGCCGTGCTTTTGACCAGGTGCCAGGAATCATCGTCCATGTCCATCTCAACCAGCACATAGCCGGGGAAAAACTTCCGCTCGGAGACCGACTTTTGCCCGTTTTTCATTTCAACAACTTCTTCCACGGGTACAAGAATCTGGCCAAACTTGTCCTGCATTCCCGCCCGCGCGATACGCTCAACCAAAGCGCGCTGCACGGATTTCTCGAACCCGGAATAGGCGTGAACCACATACCAGCGTTTTGTCATTATTTTTTCCAGCCCAGCACTAGATCGTAAAGTACCCACTCAAGACTTTTGTCGGCCGTCCACAAGATAACCGCCATCACCAGGACAAACGCAAACACAATCCCCGTGGTTTGCAGCGTTTCCCGGCGCGAAGGCCAGACAACCTTTTTGGTCTCGACAATCGCCTCATGGCTAAAGTCAACAAAACGCCGACCCGGCGCCGTAAACCAGGCCAAGGCTCCGCCCGCCGCAACACCCGCAAGCACGGCAAGCACCCGAAAAACCATCGGCTGCTCGGCAAAGTAGTAGAAACCAGCCACGCCCGCCATCAACAACAGCAGCGCCAGCACGAACTTCAGTTTATCGGCCATTTATTGGTATCAGTCGGCAGTACAAAACAACAACATAATCAGCAAGTGGCAGGGGCGGAGGGAATCGAACCCCCAACCTGCGGTTTTGGAGACCGCCGCTCTGCCAATTGAGCTACACCCCTGTAGCAGAGACTACAAAGCGACATCCTCGCTACAGGATGTCGCTTTCTTGAAGAACCTACGCTTACTCGATCACTTTGGCCACGACACCGGCGCCGACGGTACGGCCGCCTTCACGGATGGCGAAGCGCAAACCTTCTTCCATGGCGATTGGGGCAATCAGCTTGACGGTCATCGCAATGTTGTCTCCC
>JBAQUE010000274.1:0-13795 GCA_049297315.1 Rugosibacter sp. | reverse complement strand
CAGTTGCGCCGCGCCAGCCTGCGCGGACACATCGCGCGCCACCGCCTGCGCCCACAAACCATGCGCCTGCGCCCGCGTGAGAAACCGCCCCGGCAGATACGCCGCCGGAATCTCCCCGCGCAACAGCGCAGCCGACGTCAAATGATCCAGCCACTGCGCCAGCGTCGCGCTCTGCAATGCCCGCCAGGTCGTCGCCCCCGCCCGCATTTGCGCCTCACCATGCGCCCGCCGCAAGTCCACCGCCAGCCGCGCCGTGGCGCAGAGCACCACGACATCCGGCCCGCCGGGTAAATCGGCGAGCAGTAATGCAGGAAAGTCAGGAGACGTCATCAAACGATGAAAAGTCGGCGCTGGTTTGAATCCGCTTCTGGACGAGACGGCGCAGTCAGATCAGTCTGGCCTTGATCGCCATCAGATTTTCGAGCAGAGCTGGCGTGTCATCGCGAACGATGCTCCACAAGGTGTCATCGTCAATTCCAAGATAGCCATGGATCAAGCGATTGCGTGTGGCAATAATCTGCCGCCAGGGTATCTGAGGATTACCCGCGCGTACTGCCTCTGGAATATGCGTAGCCGCCTCACCAATCAATTCGAGATTACGTACCGTAGCATCGTAATTCAACCCGCTGGAGACAAACGACGCCTGGTTGAGACCATCGGTATAGGCGATCACTTTCCCGGCGGAGTCGATCATGTCATCAAGATAAAACCACCACTCACGCGGCGCGGCATCAGACATGAATAGCCTCTTTTTCAACAAAGGGACGGAGTTCCGCACGCAATGCCTTTTCCGTCACCAGATCGATGGCACAGCCAAACAGGTCTTCAAGATAGAACTGAACGCCAAAATAGCGCGCCGAAGTGGCCGGGCCGTCGAACGCCACCAGAATGTCGACATCGCTGCCGGCATAGGCATTATCACGAGCAGTCGAGCCAAACAGCGCGAGCTGCGTCACGCCATAGCGGTTAGCCAGAATGGGCTTACTTTGGGCAAGCAGGTCTAGCGCATTTGAGCGTTTCATGGGTTTCTATCCAACAGGTATTGGGGAACGGCCGCCGCCTTTATGTCCGCGAAAATGTCCATTGGACTCTTTTAGATTATCCTATTTTTTCATGCTGTTATAACGAAAAACCACATCTGCTTGTCCAGAAAAATGTCCGCCCTGATGCATCCTGATGCGACAGCATCTGCCTGATAGAACACATGTCACCTGTTGGCGATGCCATCCGTGCTTGAATCACTGGGCAACAACTCAACCGCCTGCACGGCGCGCGGCAAGGCTTCGACCGGGTTGAGGTCGCGGATGGCCTTGTCGCTGCCGGTCACTTCGAGCGTCTGGAATTTGCGCGCGGTGACCAGCACGCGCGATTCAAGCGTGGCGACGGATTTGTTGTAGGCCGAGACGGCGTCGTTCAGGTTCTTGCCGACGCTGGCCCAATGGTCGCCGAGCACCGCAATGCGTTCGTACAACTCGCGGCCCAGCGCGCTGATGCGTTCGGCATTATCATTGAGCGCCTGCTGCGTCCAGCCATAGGCGACGGCGCGCAACAGCGCGATCAGCGTGGTCGGCGTGGCGAGGATCACGCGCGCATCGACACCGGCTTCGATCAATGAAGGATCGGCTTCCAGCGCGGCGGAATAGAACATTTCGCCGGGCAGGAACAGCACGACGAAATCCGGCGTCGGCTGGAACTGCTCCCAATACGCCTTGCGGCCGAGCTTGACGAGATGGTCGCGCACCTGCCGCGCGTGATCGTCGAGCTTCTTTTTCTTTTCGTGCTCATCGCTGGCTTCGAGCGCTTCGAGATAGGCGGCGAGCGGCGCTTTGGCGTCCACCACGATGTTCTTGCCACCGGGCAGCTTGACGATCATGTCCGGACGCAGGCGGCCCTCTTCGGTGCTGGTGCTTTCCTGCTCGAAAAAATCGCAATGATCAAGCATGCCGGCCATTTCAACCACGCGTTTGAGTTGCAGCTCGCCCCAGCGGCCGCGCGTTTGCGGCGCGCGCAGGGCTTTGACCAGATTGCCCGTCTCGGCGCGCAGCGCGAGTTGCGCTACGGACATCTGGCGCACTTGTTCGGTCAGCGTGGCGTAAGCGTCGATGCGCTGCTTTTCGATGTTGCCGATCTGCTGTTCGAATTTTTCCAGCGTCGCCTTGACCGGCGTAACCATTTCGCCAATGGCTTGCTGGCGCTTGTCCAGATCGGTTTTTGCGCTGGCCAGTGCGGCGGCCTGCTGCGCTTCCAGCGTGGCGCGGGCGAGTTCGAGGAAGGACTGATTGTTTTTCGCCAGCGCATCGGCCGAAATAACCTTGAAGGCATCAGCGAAACTGTCACGCGCGGCTTCCAGCGTCGCCTGGCGCTCGGCGAACAGCGCGCGCTCGGCCTCGAGCGCCGCTTCCAGCTCGGCGCGCCGTATCGCCAGCGCCGACTTTTCGTCGCGCAGCAAGATGAGTTCGGCTTCGCGCGCGGCCAGTTGCGCCTGCATGTCACGCAGCCGCGCGTTGAAGATAAACGCCAACAGCCCGCCGCCCAGCACGAAACCGATGACCAAGGCTATCGTCATTTCCATTGGCTACTCCGGCTAAATTGCAACGCGCAGGGTATCACTTGCACAGGCTCGCTTTATTCATTGAACCCCCGGATCAGCCGCCCGGCTTTTTTGGTCGGCCGGCCTTTGAGCGCATAGCCCGGCATCGGCGCGAGCTTGCGGATTTCCTGTTGCTGCGCACGGCGGGCGATACTCTCGGGACTTTCTTCATACAACAGGCGCGCTTCCGGCGCGGGGCGGCGTTGCTCGTTGACGCCACGCACGCAGATTGTCCAGCGCAACTCGCCAACCATGATGTCCAGTTGGTCGCCACAGGCGATCTCGCGCGATGGCTTGACCGGCAGATCGTTCAGCCTGACCTTGCCGCCGTCGACCGCATCGGTCGCCAGGCGACGGGTTTTGAAAAAGCGCGCCGCCCACAGCCATTTGTCGAGGCGCGGGCGTAGCGGCGCGATCGGATCAGTCATAGAAACGGACAAATTCCTCCAGCGCGGCACGCTCGGTGACCAGCGTATTCACCAGGGCATCATGGTCGGCGTAACCGACAGCCATGCCACAGATCAGGGTATGGTCCGGATCGAGACCGATGACTTCACGCACGACTTCGTGGTAATCGATCCACGCGGCTTGCGGGCAGGTTTCCAGCCCCCGCGCGCGCGCCGCGAGCATAACGTTTTGGATGAACATGCCACAATCCAGCCAGCTGCCCGTGGCCAGCCGGCGGTCGATGGAAAACATCAAGGCCACCGGCGCATCGAACAGCTCATAGTTGCGCCGATGCTGGACGCGGGTTTTTTCCACATCACCCTTGGCGATGCCGAGCAGGCCGTACAAATCCCAACCCACCTTGCGCCGGCGCGCCAGGTAGGGTTCGAAAAACTTTTCCGGATAGTAGTGGTATTCCAGCGGCGAATGCGGCTGGTTGGCGTCGAACGCCTTGCATACTTCAGTGACCAGCTTGTTGCGCGTTTCGCCACGCAGCACATGCACATGCCAGGGCTGGGTATTGGTACCCGAAGGCGCGCGCCCTGCCGCCAGCAGCAGATCGGCGATCATCTCCTGCGGCACGTCCTTGGGCAGGAAGGCGCGCAATGACCTGCGGCCGATCATGATCTCATCGACGATGGCTTTCACTTCATGGGTGTTGCGCAGAGGATCGTTCATAAAAATTCCTGTATCAGTCAGTCATAAAAGCACTTGGCTTCTCGCAAGTGCGCTTGAAAATCAGATTGCCGTTTTCAGTTGCTCCAGAATCTGCGGGTTCTCCAGCGTCGACACATCCTGCGTGATCGCCTCGTCCTTGGCCAGACTGCGCAGCAGGCGGCGCATGATTTTTCCCGAGCGCGTCTTGGGCAGATTGTCGCCAAAGCGGATTTCCCTGGGCTTGGCGATCGGGCCGATTTCCTTGGCCACCCAGTCGCGCAATTCGGCGGCAAGCTGCTTCGCCTCGTCGCCCGTCGGCCGCGTGCGCTTGAGCACCACAAAAGCGCAAATCGCCTCGCCGGTCACGTCATCAGGACGCCCGACCACGGCGGCCTCGGCGACGATCGGATTGGCCACCAGCGCGGACTCGATTTCCATGGTGCCCATGCGGTGTCCGGAGACATTCAGCACATCATCAATGCGCCCGGTAATCGTGAAGTAACCGGTTTGCGCATCGCGTGTCGCGCCATCGCCCGCGAGATACAGCTTGCCCTGAAAATCCTGCGGGAAATAGGATTTCTTGAAGCGTTCCGGATCGCCCCAGATGGTGCGTATCATCGACGGCCAGGGCTTTTTAACGACCAAGATGCCGCCACTGCCCCAGGGCAACTCGTGCCCCGTTTCATCCACCACCGCCGCCTGGATGCCGGGGAAAGGCAAGGTGCATGAGCCGGGCGCCAGCGGCGTGACGCCGGGCAGCGGCGTGATCATATGGCCGCCGGTTTCGGTTTGCCAGAAGGTATCGACAATCGGGCAACGGCCGCCGCCGATATTCGCGTAATACCACTCCCAGGCCGCAGGATTGATCGGCTCGCCGACCGAACCAAGCAGGCGCAGCGAGGTCAGGTTGTACTTCGACGGATGCACCGCAGGCGTGGTGTCGGCCGCCTTGATCAACGAACGGATCGCCGTCGGCGCGGTGTAGAAAATGCTGACTTTGTGATCCTGGATCATGCGCCAGAAGCGCCCCGCATCCGGGTACACCGGCACACCCTCAAAGACGATCTGCGTGCCGCCGCAGGCCAGCGGCCCATAGGCCACGTAGGTGTGGCCGGTAATCCAGCCGATGTCAGCAGTGCACCAGAAAATATCGTTCGGCTTCAGGTCAAATGTCCATTGGGTGGTCAGAATCGCATGCAGCAGATAACCACCCGAACTGTGCTGTACGCCCTTGGGCTGGCCGGTCGAACCCGAGGTGTACAAAATGAACAATGGATATTCGGCATCCACCCATTCCGGCTCGCACACATCCGGCTGGCCGGCGACCACCTCATCCCACCACACATCGCGTCCGGCCGTCATGGTGCATGCGCCGCCGGTGCGGCGATAGACAATCACCATGCCGACGGATTCGCAGCCACCCAGCGCAAGCGCATCATCCACTGCCGGCTTTAAGGGAATAGCCTTGCCGCCACGGCATTGCTCATCGGCGGTAATTACTGCGACCGCGCCGGCATCACGGATGCGCTCATGCACGCTCTTCGCCGAAAAACCGCCAAACACCACCGAATGGATCGCCCCGATGCGCGCGCAGGCCTGCATGGCGACCACGCCTTCGACCGACATCGGCATGTAAATCAGCACGCGGTCGCCTTTCTTGATGCCGCGCGCTTTCAAGCCATTGGCAAAGCGCGCAACGCGGCCGAGCAAATCCTTGTAGGTGACCCGCGCCACCTGGCCATCATCTGCTTCGAAAATCAGCGCCAGCTTGTCACCCAGGCCGGCGGCGACATGGCGGTCCAGGCAGTTGTAAGAAACATTCAATTTGCCATCGGCGAACCACTGGTAAAACGGCGCGTTGGATTCATCCAGCACCTGGGTGAACGGTTCTTGCCAACTCACATGCTCCCGCGCCAGCCGCGCCCAATAACCTGCGTAATCCTGATCGGCTTCCTTGCATAAGGCCTGATACGCCGCCATGCCTGAAATCGTGGCCTGTTTGACAAACTCCGGCGAAGGCGGATAAAGGTGCATGCTAGACGCTGTTTCACCTGCGGACATGGGACTTTCCTCTTTCTAAAATGGGCTGAATGATCCAACTTATCGCCTTATTCTAGCTTCACCGGCGCCTACTGAAAAATAGTATACAAGCCGCCTACCGGCGCGGCGGCCTGATCGACAAGCGCGTACAGTGATGAAGGCATGGTCGGCTATCTTCGGAAAACCCCTTCGCGGTGGCAAACGGTGGCCCTGTTATGATCGCATCGCTTACGGCGCATGCCGTCCGTCGAACGGGGGCAACCCTGGCGACACAACCTGGCGAGCCGGAACATTGACCGATCAGCCCAGCGGCCACCATCGAGTGGCCGTTGTCATTTCTGCGCTATCGCCGTATCACCAGCGCCGACTTTTCATCGTCCGTCGCGGGCACCCTCACTCCCGCGCGACCACCGTGTCATAAAGCCCATAGTGGGTCAGCCCTGAGTGACTCTCGATACCCGTATAGCGGAGCGATGCATCTTCATAGCG
This sequence comes from Rugosibacter sp., assembly GCA_049297315.1. Taxonomy (GTDB): domain Bacteria; phylum Pseudomonadota; class Gammaproteobacteria; order Burkholderiales; family Rhodocyclaceae; genus Rugosibacter. The sequence goes on along the minus strand of JBAQUE010000274.1, from coordinate 7,572 downwards.
ACGGAAGGCGAAGACGGCCTGGTTCATCTGCTCGGTGTTGAACACCTTGAGACGGACAAGTAAATGGAAGTCCTGCACCGTCAAGCCGGTGACGGCAAGAAACAGGTCTGGTTCGAGCTTGGTGATTACATCCTGCAACGTGTTTTCTCGAAAGTCGGTGAGGTACATGAACGCCGGGATGCGCGTCGCAAACTTGATCAGCTTCTCCTGAACCAGCTTGCGCTTGGACTTGTATTCCTTCTCCTCGGCGGAGAGTTCCTTCTTCTCCTTTGCCGACAAATCCTCGTCCTTGGCCTTGTTCTTAAGCGCCTTGACCTTCTCGCTCTTGTTGATGATCGTCTCGATGATGTTGTCACCCAGCGCGCGCCAGCCCTCGATGCGCTCCACGGCAGCCATCGCATCTGGATTGTCCATGATGCGCCGGAGCGTGTCGTTATCCACGTTCACCAGCAGTGCGCTTTCCCACTTGCGCGCCAGCAGCGTGGCCGAGGTACCCGCCATCGCGATGTCGAGAATGCCGCCCGCGTCGATCTGCGTCATGTTCGCGCCGTCGTAGGCCAGCACAGGCAGGAAGGACACAAGCTCCTTGACCGCGTTCTCCGGATTCGGATCGTTGGGCGACAGGCCGATGCCGTACTCCGAAAGCTGGCGCAGCGCGCGCGTGGGCGCGAAGTCGAACACGAAGCACACGGGCTTGAGTATCTCCTCCTCGTTCGGGTTGTCGCCGTTCGGATTCTTGATCGACCACGGCGACTGCACGCGGAACGCCGCCTGGAAATAGGTCTCCGGCGACTTGAGATTGCGCAGCATCAGGATGGACGACCACTGTGGCACGGTGACGCCGGTGGTCAGCTTGCCGCACGAAAGCGTGATGGTCTTGGTGTCGAATCCGCTGCCGATGGCGCGGCGCACGGGCGGCAAAGCTTCCAGCCCGATGCCCGCCGACGCCCCAGCCGCGACGATCACGCCGTAGTCATGCCAGAAAGTGTTGTGCTTCTCAGCCAGCAGGTTTGCCATTGCATGGCAGGCGGCAACGTTGGGCAGGAACCAGAACGAGTGTTGCAGGTAAGGCAGCAGGCGCACGTCCGAGTAGGGAAACGGCGGCCGCGTGCCGGTCTTGAGATGCTCGACCGCCTTTTGCGCATAACCGCCACGGATGATGTCCAACCACTTCTGCACATCGCTCTTGTGCTTGAACTGCGCCGTGGTACCCGTGCCCGATGCCTCGAAGAATGTGTTGAGATCGAACTCGTCAAACTCGCCGCCGCTCGCAATGGCCAGCAGTTCATCCGGCATCTGATACGTCAGCAGCCGCATCTGCGGCAGCGCACCGTAGGGGTTGCGCTGTCCAGGATTCGTAGCTGCGAACACTTCCTTGGCGCGCTGCTCGTCGGTGTAGGTCCAGTTGAAAATCTGTTCCTCGATGAACTCGCCGGTCGCCAGCGCCTTGAACGGCGTGCCGGAGAGGTACAGATACGCCCGCGTGGTGATGGGAAGAAACGCCGTCTCTTTCTCCGAGAGCACGCTCAGATCCTCATTCACGTCCCGCAGGTCTGCCGCGTACTCAAGGGCGGACTCCTTCTTGGCAACCACCTCCTCCTCGCCCTCGAACAGCTCTTTTGCGGTCTCGCGCCACGCGCCGAAGTGGTACTCGTCAAATACCACAAGGTCCCAATTCACCGTATGCAGCCACTCGTTCTTGGGCTTGATGTTCCCCGCCGCGTCGCGGCCGAGCAGGTCCTGGAAAGAGCCGAAATAGACGACCGGCTTCTTGGAGTTGATCTGTGTCGGATCGCCGCCGGAGGATTTCGACAGGTACTGCCACCCATCAAAGTCAACATGAGATTCAAGGTCGCTTTGCCAGGCATCCTCGACCGCGGGCTTGAACGTCACCACGAGCACCCGCTTGGCCTTCAGCTTCTTCGCCAACTGGTAGGTGGTGAAGGTCTTGCCAAAGCGCATCTTCGCGTTCCACAAAAAACGCGGGACGACATTCTTGTTTTCGGCCCAGATCGAGTTGTAGTAGTCAGAAGTCTTGGTCACGGCATCAAGCTGCTCCCGGCGTATCGGGAAAGTTTCGTGATGCGTTCCAGTGAATTTCTGGCCGGTGCGCAGCTCGGCGAGCACGGTCTTAACTTCCTTGAGCGAGCAACGCATCCACTCCAACTCGACGTTCTCGAAACCCTTCCTCACCAGCGCCGCGCGCACTTCGTGATCATTGAAGAGGGTGCAGTCGTCGCGTTCGGCCGACTCGTCCAGTTCTATGCGATAGTTCTTGATTGCGGCCGTCTTCACTTGTTCCGCGACGCGCTGCTTCACATTGCGCGTCGTCTGCCCCACCTTGAGCAGACCCTTGTGTGCCCTGTCGTCAATCGAGTAGGCGTAGATGCGCGGCCGGGCTACAGGCTTGGGCGCGAGGATTTCCTCGATCGATTTTGCCATCAGCCCTCATCCTCAATTGCTGCATCTGTAGCCATGGGCTTGATTAGTGACTCAATGTAAGCCTGCTCCTCTTCCGTGATTTCAAACTTCTGATAGAGATCAGCATCTGTCCACTTGCGGTTCGTCGGAAGGTCGGGCACGAACGCAAACGTGTCAGGGCGATTATGCTGAGAAATTTTGCGCTGCCTAATCAGGAATCGCACGAGTCGTGTGCGAATGTATTCTGCGTAGTTCTCTGCTTCCTCTTGCGTGTCGAATACACCAGCCACCATATAAGTTTGGGTGACAGCAGAATTTCCTGGGATAACGATTGGGCGACCTGTAATCTGATGGGGAAGAGCATCTCCGCCGTTATAAGCGTAGGACATGATGACTTTGATCTTAGGAATCCAATCCCTGCGAGCTGTGACGTTCTCCGGGTTCATCCAAGCATCTTCAAGCCCGCGCTTGAAGAGTTGAATGTCGCCCGCCCGTTTTTTCGGATGCCAATCAGTGAAGTTTGTATAGAGGCCAAATGGGGTCTGAGGAGATACTCGCTCTGACAGCCATGGGCCACCTTGTCTGGTAACTTTCTCAATGATTGAGGAGGCGCGATTGTCACGGATTACTACCCCCCTACCGTCTCGAAGATCCCGCGTTGCCTGCGACATGGCCTGACCGCCAGAAACAGTTGTGAATTCGCAGTCGCCTTCGTACTCTCTATCCCATAAGAAGTATGAAACCCCACCTTTAATCTCGACCCCTGGAAAAGTCTCCATGCTGTTTGGGAAGTCAATGAGCATGCGGAGATGCCTGTCAGCAATCATGCTTTCGCGATAGTCATCAAGCCCCTTCCCACCCGTGAACCAGCGCGAAGGCGTGACCATAACGAGGTAACGGGGCTCGAGTGTCATCGCTTGCTGAACGAAGCGATGGTAGATCGGAGTATCGCTAGTATCTCCGCCACTGAGCTGATACGGCGGGTTGCCGATGATCACATCGAATTGCATATTGCCTCCAAACAACTCGGTCATTCGAGTCTTGATGTTGTCCGTGTGGATAAACGCATAAGCATGGGTTTCCAGGGCTTGGCCACGATCCAGCGTCTTTCTACTTGCGCCGCAATATTTGCACTTGTCATCTGCCCAAGTGTGTTCAAGGCGTTTGAACCAGATATTGCCGTCATCGCTGGTGAAGCCCTTGGCGATCGAGTGCTCGCCCTTGGCGTGCTTGGAGCAATACAGGCTGCGCCGCGCCAGCAGGCTGGTGAGCTGGGTGATGCCAATGCCAAACACCTGCCTCGTCAAAATGTAATTGACGCGCGCTTCGAGGTTTGGAATCTCATCCGCCAGCCCCTGGGTCAGCCGCGTGGTGATCTCGCGCAAGAACACGCCCGACTTGGTGCACGGATCGAGAAACCTCACCGTCTTGTCGGCCCATAGGTTCGCACCGTCGTGGTCGGCCGCCCACGCCTCGGCCAGCGTATCCAGCATCCGGTTGGCAAACTCCGGCGGCGTGAACACTTCGTCGTTCGAGAGGTTCGCGATGCAGGTCAGCACATCCGGGTTACGCCCGCGCAGGGTGAAGGCGACTTGCCCGCTCATGGCCTGCCGTCTCCATCTTGCTGCGGCCAATCGAGGATGTGGCGGCGTTCGAGTTCGGCCTGGAGTTCTTCTTCGCTGGGGAGGACGAGGCGATATTTGGAGGCAAAGAGTTGCTGGCTCTCGCTGAGGACGGAGTAGCGGACGAGAGTTTCGTCCTTGTCGGCGCAGAGGATGATGCCGAGCGTGGGGTTGTCGCCCTCGCCGCGTTTGAGGTCGTCGAACATTCTCACGTACATGTCCATCTGCCCAATGTCGGCATGGCTGAGTTTTTTTGTCTTCAGGTCGATGAGGACGAAACACTTGAGCAGGTAGTTGTAGAAGACGAGATCAATGTAGAAATGGGTGGTCTCGGTGCTGATGCGGAACTGGCGGCCCACGAAGGAGAAACCCTTGCCAAGTTCCATGAGAAAGTCGCGCAGGCGAGCGACGAGGGCGTCTTCGAGATGGCGTTCGCTGGGCGACGGCCCCTCCGGCAGGTCGAGGAACTCAAGGATATAAGGGTCTTTCAGGAGATGCATCGGATTGGCTGCCTGAGCAGTCAGAGCGGCGGATTGGGGGGCTTTCAGCAGACGCTCGAAGCTGCGCGTTTCAATAGCCCGCTCCAGGGCGCGGGAAGTCCATTGCTGGCGAGCGGTTTCCTCGATGTAGTAATCCCTGGCCTGTTTATTTTCGACCCGCATGACCAACCGCCAATGCGTCCAGCTCAATTCGCTACGCAGTGCGTAGCGTTTTCCCGCATCGGGGAAGGCCAGGTAGAACTGCCTGAAATTCTTGAGATTGGCGACGGACATGCCCTTGCCGAATTCATCGCCGAGCGCGTGGGCAAGGTGTCGGATGAGCTGGCTGCCGTATTCGGCGCGGACCGCTCCGCCTTGTTCTTCCTCGACGATGCGTTGGCCGATGCGCCAGTAGGCATCCACCATGGCGGCATTGGCAGCGGCGTAGGCTTTGCCTCGAGCGTCTTGCAGAATGACGCGAACATCTTCGAGCAGGCGGGATGACATGGAGGGAAGCTTACTCATGCGCCCGCCCCTTCCATCCAACGTTTGGCGGTGAGCGCGAAGCTGTTCAGCTCGGCCTGATTTCTAATCCCGTGGAATTCCACGGGATTAAAACTCGGGTTGTTGAGTTGTTCCCGGATGCCCAGAGACTCCAGTGTATTCCGGTTACGCAGCCAGTTTCGGATCAGGTCGTCGGTGTGGCCGCTGTTCTTGTAGCGGGCAATGTCAGCGAGGGAAGTGTCATTGTCAGTGCCGCCAGAAATGACAGCGACGGAGGTGCCTTTTACGTCAATCCTGGCCATATTCAATTGCCTTCCAGAGCAGCCAGTTCGCGCACCGTCATCGGTGGCCAGGTCTTCACCGGCTGGAAGATTTCGTGTTTGCCGAGGTGGGCGAAGAGCGATCCTTCCGCACTGAAGGCCGCCGAACCGGTGAGCACGTCGAAGCGGAAGTCGCGCCGCTGGAACTTGCCTTTGCCGAGGTAGCCCCACTCGGCAAAGGTAATCGGCTCACCACGGCTGTCGCACATCGTCAAGGCATCTCCATGAACCAGGTTCTGCGATAACACATAGGTTGCGGCGCGGTACAGGTCATCCGACTCGTCGATGTTCAGATACTCGGTGAAGATTTCCAGCATGTTCTCGCGGCACTCGATGATGTTGTCTGGCAGAAGCTCGATGCCGTAGATGCACATCAGCGCCAGCAGCGCATAGTGCTGTTTTTCGAAATTGGATTTTCCGAACTTGCACTCGACGGCCGCGAGCTTGCGTTGCAAGACCTTGACAATAAAGTTGCCGCTGCCGCATGCCGGTTCCAGAAAGCGCGAATCAATGCGCTCCGATTCGTCCTTCACAAGGTCGAGCATGGCATCGACCATCCAAGCGGGAGTAAAGACCTCGCCGTGGTCAGCGACGCGTTGTTTTGACTTAACCAGACTCATGGGACGACGACGCGCAGTTCCTCTTTCAGGCTGGGAATGCGAAATCTCGACGTGGCGGTCCTGCAAGTAACCATCGCTTCCTCTTTGCATGGCATTTGTTTCGTTGAAGTGCGGTAGTGTATCGGGGAGTCCGGGATAATCCAATATTCATGGCATATAGAACTCCCTGGAGACCCGCATGACCCGCCACTATAGTAGGACGGCATCCTCTGCCATAATATCGACCCCACCGACTACTATGCCACCCCATGAACCGCATCATCAACCCGATGGAAAAACTCATCTTCGCCAGCCGCTGGCTGCAAGCGCCGCTCTACCTTGGCTTGATAGTCGCGCAAGGCGTGTATGTGTATCAGTTCATGCACGAACTGGCGCTGTTGATTACCCAGGTCGGCAACCTGAGCGAAGCGGAAGTCATGCTGATCGTGCTCGGCCTGATCGATGTGGTGATGATCGCCAACCTGCTCATCATGGTCATCATTGGCGGGTATGAAACTTTTGTCTCGCGGCTTGATCTGGAAGACAACCCTGACCAGCCCGAATGGCTCTCGCATGTGAATGCCGGCGTGCTCAAGGTCAAGCTGGCTACCGCATTGATCGGTATTTCGTCGATCCATCTGCTGAAGTCCTTCATTAACGCCGAGCATCTGGCTGACCGCGTGATCATTGCCCAAATTGCCATTCATCTGTCTTTCCTGGTTTCAGCCCTGGCGATTGCCTGGACTGACCGCGTGATGACCAATACCCTGCTCGCCAGCAAGAGCGCCCACTGATATTTTTCACAAGATTCTTATGCAGCCCATCCGCCAAGAAGATTTCATCCAGTCCATCGCCGATGCCTTCCAGTACATCAGCTATTACCATCCGCTCGACTTTATCCAGGCGCTGGGCGAAGCCTATGAACGCGAAGAATCGCCTGCCGCAAAAGATGCGATTGCGCAAATTCTGACCAACAGCCGCATGGCCGCCGAAGGCCACCGCCCGATCTGCCAGGACACCGGCATTGCCCTGGTGTTCGTCAAAGTCGGCATGAATGTGCGCTGGGAAGCGACGCTTTCCGTGCAAGAGATGGTCGATGAAGGCGTGCGCCGCGCTTATCTTGACCCGAACAATCCACTACGCGCCTCGGTATTGGCCGACCCGGCCGGCGCGCGCAAAAGCACCCAGGACAACACGCCGGCCGTGGTGCATTTTGAAGTCGTGCCGGGCGACCATGTCGACGTCATCTGCGCGGCCAAAGGCGGCGGCTCGGAAGCAAAAACCAAATTCGCCATGCTGAACCCATCGGACGATCTGGTCGACTGGATACTCAAAACCGTGCCCAGCATGGGCGCAGGCTGGTGCCCGCCGGGCATCCTCGGCATCGGCATCGGCGGCACGCCGGAAAAAGCCATGCTGCTGGCCAAGGAATCCATCATGGCGCCATGCAATATCCATGAATTGAAAGCCCGCGCCGCCAGCGGTGCGCAACTCTCGCGCGTTGAATCCCTGCGGCTGGAAATTTACGAAAAAGTGAATGCGCTGGGCATTGGCGCGCAGGGTCTGGGCGGGCTCACCACCGTGCTCGACGTGAAAATTCTGGATTACCCAACGCATGCCGCCAACC
>JBAQUE010000273.1:0-3665 GCA_049297315.1 Rugosibacter sp. | reverse complement strand
TAACTACCGATGGTCACAAAAATGTGACAAGTGGGTTTTAATATACGATTACCCCGTCCTTTTGCGCGGGCCGTAAAGCGTTTTAATACAGTTCCCTTTTCAACATATATCCGAGTCACCCGGAGTGTATCTATATCCGCTCCATCATTATGTTCTGCATTCGCAATAGCCGATTCAAGAACTTTTTTGATTATGACGGCTCCTTTTTGGGGAGAAAATGTCAGTATGTTTAACGCTTGGTCAATTGACTTGCCTCGAACCAAATCGGCCAACAGTCGGCCTTTCTGTGAAGAAAGCCGAACACCACGCAAAATCGCATTGGTTTCCATCATCACCCCTTACTTCTTCGTATCGGCTTTCTTGCCGCCAGTATGGCCTTTAAATGTCCGCGTTAAGGCGAACTCCCCAAGCTTATGGCCAACCATGTTTTCTGACACATATACGGGGATATGTTGTTTCCCGTTGTGAACAGCAATTGTTAGCCCAATAAAGTCCGGAAGAATGGTCGATCGCCTTGACCATGTCTTGATTGGACGCTTGTCCTTGGTAGAGCGGGCTGCATCAACGCGCTTTAACAAATGACCGTCAACGAATGGGCCTTTTTTAATCGAACGTGCCATATATCACCTGTTTAACGCTTGTAGCGGCGCTGAACAATCATTGCATCAGTCCGCTTGTTATTACGAGTACGATACCCCTTGGTTGGAGTCCCCCAAGGGCTTACGGGAACACGGCCGGTACCAGTCCTGCCCTCACCGCCACCATGGGGGTGATCTACTGGATTCATGGCCACACCTCGCACCGTTGGACGTATACCGCGCCACCGCTGCGCACCAGCCTTGCCGATTTTGCGCAAGCTATGTTCTTCATTACCAACTTCGCCAATCGTTGCACGACACTCGCTATGAACGCGCCGAATCTCGCCTGAACGCAGGCGAATCTGCGCATAAACACCTTCCCGCGCCAACAACTGCGCGGAAGTCCCGGCAGAACGCGCAATTTGCGCACCTTTTCCGGGTGTCATTTCGATGCAATGAATAGTTGTTCCGACAGGAATATGCCTGATGGGTAGCGCGTTACCCGGCTTGATCGGCGCATTAGTACCGCTGATAACCTGCTGCCCCAAGCCCATGCCTTTGGTTGCAATAATATACCGGCGCTCACCATCCGCATAAAGGATCAATGCAAGATTAGCCGACCTATTGGGGTCATACTCAAGACGTTCGACTTTGCCTGGAATATCGTCCTTGACGCGCAAGAAATCGATGACACGATACTGCTTTTTATGGCCACCACCCATATGCCGCGTAGTGATATGCCCATGGGCATTACGCCCACCAGTACGCACCTTTTTCTCTATCAGGGCATCAATCGGGCGCCCCTTATAGAGATTCGCATTGACAACCTGAACGACAGAGCGACGCCCTGCTGATGTTGGTTTAGCTTTTACCAGAGCCATTTAAACAGCCCCCTCAACAGAAGAAAAATTGATTTCCTGACCCGGTTTTAAGCACACGAATGCTTTTCTTAAATCACTGCGTCGTCCGATGTTCTTACCGGCACGCTTAACCTTGCCTTTCAGATTCACAACCTGAACAGAGTCTACATTTACCTTGAACAGCAATTCAACTGCCGCTTTGATTTCCTGCTTGGTTGCATCAGGCAATACAATAAACGCAACCTGTTCATGTTTCTCGGCGATATATGTAGCCTTCTCAGATATCTGGGGAGCAACCAGGACCTGCAACAAACGCTCCTCACTGAAATTCAGTTTCATGACAGCATCTCCTCCATCTTGGCCAGAGCTGCTTTTGTAAGCACTACCCTAGGAAAACGAATCAAAGAAACAGGATCGGCCTGATGCGCCTCCAGAACAAGAACATCACGAAGATTGCGCGATGCCAAAGCCAACTTATCGTCCAGTACATCAGTCAAGACGAGAACAGAGGAAAACCCCATGGCCTTCAGTTTGTCTGCTACAAGCTTTGTTTTTGGAGCCTCAATGGAAAACTCATCCACAACAACCAAACGGTCCTCTCTTGCCAACTGGGACAGAATTGCCGCCAAACCAGCCCGGTACATTTTCCGATTTACCTTCTGCGTGAAGTTTTCTTCCGGCGTATTCGGAAAAACTCTGCCGCCGCCACGCCACAGTGGTGACGAGGTCATCCCCGCACGGGCACGACCAGTGCCCTTTTGCTTAAAGGGTTTTTTAGTACTGTGATGAACCTCTTCCCTATCCTTTTGTTTACGATTACCTGCGCGGGCATTCGCTTGATAAGCAACCACCACCTGATGCACCAGAGCCTCGTTAAAGTCGCGACCAAACACCGCCTCTTGCACAGAAACAGGCGCCCCCAATTGCCCTTGGGCATCAATCATCTTAAGATCCATACTTACACCCCCGCCCGGCTTTTGGCTTTAATAGCGGGCGAAATAATGACATCCCCACCTTTGGCCCCGGGCACTGCCCCCTTGATCAAGAGCAACTGGCGAGACTCATCAATACGGATAATCTGAAGATTTTGGGTTGTACAACTGTCATCGCCCAAATGCCCTGCCATCCGCTTCCCAGGAAAGACGCGGCCAGGATCTTGCGCCATCCCGATCGATCCGGCGGAGTTATGTGAAAGCGAATTGCCGTGGGAAGCACGGTTTGACGAAAAGTTATGGCGCCTGATAGCACCCGCGTAACCCTTGCCGATGGATGTACCGCTTACATCCACCATCTGTCCAGCTGAAAAAACGGTTACACCAAGCACATCTCCAAGCTTCAACCCCGCAACTTGCTCTGGTGCGACGCGGAATTCCCTTAAAACCTTGGCAACTCCAACACCCGCCTTGGCTAAATGCCCCGCAACAGCCTTTTTCACTCGACTTGCACGCCGTTCACCAAAAGCAATTTGCACAGCCATGTATCCATCTGCTTCGGCTGTTTTGATCTGCGTTATACGATTATTCGACACATCCAGCACAGTCACGGGAACGGATGCACCGTCCTCCGCAAATATGCGGGTCATGCCGACCTTGCGTCCGACAAGGCCTAAACTCATTTTATTCTCCTAGACTCCAGCTACGATTGGCTGGGCTTGACCACAAACACACGCTGTGCCGCCGATAAAATACGACGGCCACCACACTATTTACTTACTGCAACTTAATTTCCACATCCACCCCCGCAGGAAGATCCAGCTTCATCAATGCGTCCACTGTCTTATCCGTAGGATCAATGATATCCATCAGCCGCAAATGGGTACGAATTTCAAACTGATCCCGCGATGCCTTATTGACGTGCGGAGAGCGCAGTACATCAAACCGCTCAATACGCGTTGGCAAAGGAACAGGGCCACTTACTACAGCACCCGTCCGCTTCGCGGTTTCCACTATCTCTAATGCAGACTGATCGATAAGCCGATAATCAAACGCTTTGAGACGGATGCGAATCTTCTGACTTTGCATTCCAATTCCTTGAACTTTAAAGAACAATAATAATACGGACAGCCAATCAGTATAGCTGTATTCTCATTTTATTGCAACATTACTCGATCACTTTGGCCACGACACCGGCGCCGACGGTACGGCCGCCTTCACGGATGGCGAAGCGCAAACCTTCTTCCATGGCGATTGGGGCAATCAGCTTGACGGTCATCGCAATGTTGTCTCCC
>JBAQUE010000272.1:0-3309 GCA_049297315.1 Rugosibacter sp. | reverse complement strand
GACTCAGTGTTTGACCAATGCGCCATCCACGCAAAGCGTCTGGCCGGTGATGAAGGATGATGCGTCGGAGGCAAAAAAGACGGCGGCGCCCACCAAGTCCTGAGGCGTTTCCCGGCGCTTGATGGCTTGCATGGCAATGATCTGCTCCCACATCATCTCCTGCACTTCTTCAGGGCCTATCAGCTTCATGCCTTCCGTCTGCGTCAGGCCAGGCGCAATGCAGTTCACCGTGACGCCATCATTGCCAAACTCGGCTGCAGCGGCGCGCGTAAACCCGATCACCGCGCCCTTCGAGGTCACATAGTGGGTCAGGCCGGCAGTGCCCGCCCAGAAGGTTCCCGAGCTGATATTGATGATGCGTCCGTATTTTTGCTGGCGCATGTGCGGCGCAACGGCTTTGGTGCACAGGAAGGTGCCATCCACATTCACTGACATCAGTTTTTTCCAGTCGGCGAACGTGAGCTGATCGAACGGCTTCAACGCATAAACGGCTGCGTTGTTCATCAGAATGTCAATCTTGCCGAAGGCCTTCAGCGTCTCCTGCGCCATGCGCAGGGTCTGCTCTTCCGAGGAAATATCAACCGTCAGGGCCAGCGCACGCACACCAAACTTTTCGGCCGCCGCTTTCGTCGCTGACGGGTCGGTGACGTCGACGGCGACAATATCCGCCCCCTCGGCTGCATATCCAAGTGCAAAAGCCCTCCCCAGGCCACGCGCAGCCCCGGTGACGATCGCTACCTTTCCTGCCAATTGATTTGCCATGTGTGCTTCCTCCCTGTGGTTTATTCAAATGATTGCAGTTGCCAACGTACGTATCACTTACATCCGTCTGATTTACCAAAAGCAATCCACGTACCAACTGATCAAAAGCCAGCAGCAATCGCATAACTGCTTAATTTCACGAAAAAAAATTTATATGCACATCTGAAAGTAAATTTCATGAAACGCTTCTTGGGCAAAATGTTGCAACGTTCTGTCTTGACAATTTGCATCTTCAGGAAGAGGATTACAGAAACCCCAAGTTTGAAATTAAAAATGCGGAGGAAGTTTTCTGATGCTTGATACGATCAACAATCCCTTGCTGGCCAAATGCAACCGTCTCGATTTTGGTTGTGCCGCAAGGGCCTTCAACCAGTATCTTTCCGGTGAATTCGCGTGGATCGTCGTCAAGACGGATTTCACTATCTGGTGGATCAGTCCCTCTGCCGAGACACTGCTGCATATCGTCGCAGCCGATGTCGGCGAGACGAACCTGATTGAATTGCTGGAGATAGAGCCGGAGAAGCTATCGTCGATCGGCCCCACCGCACCACTCGTGGTGCATAACCGCAACGGACAGACACTGGTCCTTGTGGCCACGCCGCTACAGGACGTGAATGGCGGGCCTTTTGTGGGCCACCTCATCCAGGTGTCCAAAGCCCCTCCCGAAACCCTGCGCAGCAGCGTTCTTATGCTGACTTCGCGCAGCAGCATGATGAAACATGTGCTCGACATGGCCAAGCGGGTTGCCCAGCATGACGTAAGCGTATTGATCACCGGCGAAACAGGCACGGGCAAAAGTGAATTGGCAAAGCTGGTGCATGCCTTTTCCCCCAGGGCAAACGGTCCCTTCCGGGTACTGAACTGCGCCGGTTTCAGTGATGAACTGTTCAACACCGAGCTCTTCGGGTATGAGAAAGGTTCCTACACGGGTGCTTTCGAGACCAAGGTCGGCTTGCTGGAACTGGGCAACCATGGCACTGTTTTTCTGGATGACGTGAATAGCCTGCCGCCGCTATCGCAAGCCAAGCTGCTCGAATTCCTGGATACCAAAACCATCCGCCGGATTGGCGGACGGCAATCCATCCCGCTTGATGTGCGCATCCTGTCAGCCACCAATGAGCCGCTCAAACAGAAAGTTGCCAAGGGAACATTCCGGGAGGATCTGTTTTTCAGGCTGAACGGATTCGGCTTCCACCTGCCCCCGCTCCGCGAACGCAGGGAAGAAATCGAGCATATCGTGTCGCATATCAGCAGCACGCGCTTCTTTTATCCGAAAACCTTTGATGCGGATGCCATAGAGATGCTGAAGGCGCAGATATGGGAGGGCAATGTCCGGGAACTGATCCACACGGTGGATATGGCTTATATAGAAAGCGGCAACTCCCCGGTGATCGAGATCAAGCATCTGCAAGCTGTTCTTGCTGACCAGGCGCAGGATAGCCCTGCGCCAAAGGTAGATGCTTCCATCAAACGTACAGGCAGCGCCACGACCAAAGAACAAGTGCTGGCCTGCCTCGAAGAAACGCGCTATCGCCGGGGCAAGGCCGCCGAACGGCTGGGCATCAGCCGTGCGACACTGTGGCGGCTGATGCGCGAATGGGACATTGCCTGAATACTTGAACAGAGCCCCATACTTTCAGGCTGTCTTGTATCTCCGCCTGCACCCGCTTATATTCATCCCCCATGAAAACAGACGCCCGTTTCATTCCCATCGCCATCGCACCATCCGCTACGGCGAAGAGAGCGTTTTTTGCTCGACCGCCTTGTAGCGAAGTTGCTTCATCAGCGCCGACTTTCATTCCGGCGGCGCCAGCTGAGACCGGCGCCATGTTAGTGGATACCCGCGGCCGCCTGGTCCGCGACTTGCGCATTTCAGTCACTGACCGCTGCAATTTCCGCTGCGTGTATTGCATGCCCAAGAGCATCTTCGGCCGTGACTATGCATTTCTGCCGCGTAGCGAACTGTTGTCCTTCGAGGAAATCGAACGCATCGCCCGCGCCTTTGTGGCTCAGGGCGTACAAAAAATCCGCATCACCGGCGGCGAACCCCTGCTGCGCAAGGGCATCGAAAATTTGATTGAACGGCTCGCCCGGCTGCCGGTGGAAATCGCACTGACCACGAATGGTTCGCTGCTGGCGAAAAAGACTCAGCTACTCAAAGCAGCGGGACTGCATCGCGTGACCGTCAGCCTGGATGCCTTTGACGATACCATTTTCAAGCGCATGAATGATGCCGGCCATGCGGTCGCGGATGTCCTGCATGGCATTGATGCGGCAGCAGCAGCCGGCCTGCCGGTCAAGATCAATTGCGTCGTCAAACGCGGGACGAACGGCAGCCAGATACTGCCGCTCGCCCGCCACTTCCGCCACAGCGGCCATATCCTGCGCTTCATTGAATACATGGATGTCGGCAATTCAAACGGCTGGCGCATGGATGAGGTGCTGCCGTCTGCCGAGGTGATTGCGCTGATCCAGACGGAGTTTCCGCTGGAGGCCCTCGACCCGGATTATGCAGGCGAAGTCGCCGCGCGCTGGCGCTACCGTGAT
>JBAQUE010000271.1:0-6269 GCA_049297315.1 Rugosibacter sp. | reverse complement strand
GGTCGGCTCGAACCGGTTGTTGGGCGGCTTACCTCGCACCATTTGTTGCCCACCAGTAATATGCCGCCATCTCAATATCGGCGGGTGTCCAATTCATTTGGGTACTCCTTGCTGCACACGTGTAAAGAGCGGGAGTTGCATTCATTGCTTGCGCAATACAGGCGAGAGTGGGCAAGTAGGCCAAGAAATACTCGGCCTTGTTGTGCGCGTAGTTCGATTGGTTGTAGATGGAAAGCCTTGAAGTTGTATGGCGGCCAGTGGCCCATTCTCGAATAAAGCGCGTGGCAGTACCCCCACCAATAAGTTGCAGCGAGTTAAAGAAATAGGAGGCATGCCTATCGACAGCTGCGCCGTGGTTTGGGGAACAAAAGCGGAAGATCTTCGATGCGATTACGAGACTGATTCCGGGAAGTGCGCATAACGCATCAATGCCAGTGCACTCTTGTCCTGGGTTGATGAGGCAAGAGATAGCCGCTTGCATTTGAACTTGTTGTTTGGGGGGCGCGCCAACGATCTGGGCATGTGAATTGGTATTGTTACCTGCCCATAAGGACACTGCCTCAACGATGGCCAGAGCGTTGGCGGGAGTGAGATTCATGAGATGGGCGCGGACGGTTGCCTCAAGATTCAAGATCCTCTGTTGTCATTGCACCGCCCCTGTTCCAGTGGGCCAGTCATATCTGTTCCGTGCTTGGCAGAGAAGGTTGATTAGTGGTTGCGATGGGCTGCATCGTCCAGCAGCAGTACGGGTCAGCGTGCTGCCGGCCGGAAGACACGGAGCGTCGTTAGGTATTGGCATAGTTAATTCTTTCGAGTTTAGAGCAGTCCACAATTTAGACGCCCAATGTTAAGCAGACACCCGAAAATTTACCGACAAATACACCTTGGGGGTGTCTAATTTGGAAAATAACTTTCTAGCGCCTTGTTTTGAAACCAATCGAAAAACCACAATACCCCCTAAAATTTCTGTAAAGACACCACGATTTTGCTGGATCAGGCGCACGGCCGCATTCGTATCCGGCATTACCGCCTTCGGCTCTTGTCAGCCTGTCTGGCTTGGATTAAACGATACATCTGTCATCTTAACAAGCACGTCCCGCGCCATTGTCACCGTATCACCAGCGCCAGCGCTTTGCGTCCCTATGGGAACTTTTTGCGTCACGTCGTGTATTGCGGCCCTATCTCGGCAACACCTTATGATCAAGCGCGGCGAGTTGCTGCCGGGTATGTTCATAACCAATCGCGATGATCTCTTCGGCGCGGCCGAATTCGAGGAAGCGGATGTGGCCGAGTGGCGGCTGGATGATGAGGTCCGGCTGGTCGATATGCAGGCGGGTTTGGGTGATGCTTGTTTCCATGATGTTGATCGAGGCCAGCAGGACTTCAAAAATGCTCGGCAGTGTTTCTCCGCGCGCGAGCCAGCGTAACAACTGGGTGCGGCCCGGGGCGTCGCTGGCGAGCAGTTTCTGCTTGAGGCTTTGCATCGTCTGGGAATAGGTATCCATCCAGCCTGCACGCGGGGACGGGCCGCTTGCCGCTTCGGCCACTGCAGGCAACAGCGGCTTGAGGTTTTTGCCATTCACGATCTGGTGATTGAGATCGACGGCGATGACAAACCCGGCGCCCATGGCGCGGGCGGCGCTGGTGGGCACCGGGTTGATCAGGCCGCCATCCACCAGAATCTGCCCGTTGCGACGCACGGGGGTGAAAATGCCGGGCACCGAAATGCTGGCGCGCACGGCTTCGATGATGTCGCCCGTGCGGAGCACCACTTCTTCGCCGCTGAGCAGATCGCTGGCCACGGCGGCAAAGGCGATGGGCAGCGCTTCAATGTCATCCGCATGGATGTGGCTGCGCACGAGTGCGCTGACTTTCGCGCCGTCAAGCAGGCCTGATCGGGGCAGCACGACGTCGAAGAAAGAGGCGGTCTTTTTCCAGTCGAAATCGAGGAAAAAAGTTTCCAGCTCGTCCAGTTTACCGGCGGCATGGACTGCGCCGATCAGCGCGCCCATGCTGGTTCCTGCGATACAGTCGATTTGAATACCGGCGTCGGCGATGGCGCGGATCACGCCGACATGCGCCAGGCCGCGCGCCGAACCGCTGCCCAGCGCGAGGCCAGTTGGGCGGCGTTTCGCTTCGCCGCTCACTCTGTGCCGGACCGGCCGCTGCGCCGGATCGACAGCAGCAACCACAAACCACCGGCGACCGCGCCGAGAAAACCCAGCAGGCCAAACACGGGCAGGCCGAGCAGGCTGGGCCCGCCGGAGACGGTCATCACGATGGACGATCCGATGATCAGCGCGGCGACCACGATGCCAACGATCAGCCGGCTGATGGCGCGATCAAGCTGGTTGCCGACGCGCTCCAGGTGCGATACGTCGATGTGGATTTCCAGCCGGCCACGGCGCGCGGCGCGCAACAGGCGCGAGAGGTCTTGCGGCAAGCCTGCCGCCAGCGCGAGCATTTCGCTGACGGTCTGCCAGCCGCGCCTGGCCATCGCCTGCGGCGTGTAGCGCGCACGCATCGCCTGCCGCAACATGGGCAGGGCTTCGCCGGCCATGTCGAAATCGGGATCAAGCTCGCGGCCCATGCCTTCGAGCGAGATGAAGGCCTTGATGAGCAGCGCCAGGTCGGGCGGCAGGGCCAGCCGGTGCTGGCGCAGCAGCGCGGTGAGTTCGGTGAGCATGGCGCCCAGCCGGATCTGCTTGAGCGGCACGCCATGGTATTGATCGACGAAAGTCTGTATCTCCAGCAGCAGGCCGTCTTCATCCTTTGCGCCGTTGCCTGTCCAGTCGAGCAGCACATCGGCGACGCGCGCCGGCTCGTGGTTCACCAACCCGAGCAACAGACGGATCACCTGGTCGCGGCGCTCGGCGGTGAGCCGCCCGACCATGCCGAAATCGATGAAGGCGATGCGGTTTCCGGGCAAGTAAAAAATGTTGCCGGGATGCGGGTCGGCGTGGAAGAAGCCGTCTTCGACGATCATTTTCAGCACCGCATGCGCGCCACGCCTGGCGAGTATTTTGCGGTCGAGGCCGGCGCGGTCGACGGCGGCAAGATCGCGCCCCGGAATGCCGTCGATGAATTCCTGCACGCACACCCGTTCGCCGGTCCATTGCCAGTAGACGCGGGGGATGACAATCGGTGGTAATGGCGATATTTGCGTACTGTCGTCACCATCCGCCGTATCACCAGCGCCGACTTTTATGGCTGTTGATTGCGCATCCGTGAAATCAACAAAATTTTCCGCGATGCGCTCCGCGCTACGGCACTCGCTGGCGAAATCCAGCTCGCGGCGCAAGGACTGGGTAAGCTGGCGCACCACTTCGCGCGGATGGAAAGTACGCAGATCGGTACTCTCGTTTTCGGCAAATTCAGCCAGCCGCATGAGCCAACGCAAGTCGGCTTCGATCAGCGGGCGGATGCTTGGGCGGCGCACCTTGACGATGACTTCGCTGCCATCCTCCAGGCGGGCACGGTGCACCTGGGCAACGGACGCTGCCGCCAGCGGCTGGGGATCGATGGTGGAAAAAATTTCTTCCGGCGGCGCGCCGAGGTCAACGCTCAACTGGGCATGCACTTCGGCCCAGGGCACCGTGGGCGCGCTGTCCTGCAAGCGGCTGAATTCGGCGATCCATTCCGCGTCGAACAGGTCGACGCGGGTGGCCAGTATCTGGCCAAGCTTGATGAAGGTCGGCCCCATTTCCTCCAGCGCACGGCGCACGCGCGCCGGTGTCTCAAGCTGGGCGAGTTCTTGCGCCTCGTTCCAGCGCAGCACGCGACCGGCTTTTTCCAGCGCGTTGGCCAGCCCCAGCCGGCGCACCATGTCGCCGAATCCATAGCGGATCAGGATCGCGGCGATCTGTTGCAGGCGGCCCAGGTCGCGCGCCGCCACAACCGCTTGCCACAGCATCAATCGGTCTTGCTGCGTGAGGTTTTCGCCGCGGGCTTGGTTGGCGCAGCAGGCTGCACACGCGCCGCGAGGCCGGACAGCATCCCGGCGCTGATCTTGCGCATCACGTCAGACGTCGCCTTGGCCAGTTGCACACCGGCTTCCAGCTGATGTTTGCCGGTTTCCGTCATTTGCCGGGTGAAGGCTTCCAGCGTGACCTTGACCTGCTCGCCCACCGCCGTGCCGGTGCGCCTGGCGTGGCCAACCAGATCGGTGAAGGTTTCCGCCACCATGCCACGGGTCGCTGCTGCCGATGTTTTCATGGTTTCCAGAAACAGGGCTTCGAGATTTTCCAGATCGGCGCGCGTGCGGACCAGATCCTGGCTGGAAAATTTCTGCGCATGGCCAGCGGCTTCTTCCACCGCCAGTTTCGAGGCTTCGACAAACTGCGCCAGCGCGGCATCCAGCCCGCTGACCGCCTCCTTGATATGCGTCTGCGCCGCCTGCGCCTGGATCGTGGTTTTCTGCAATTCTTCCTGCACGCCATCGCGCGCACCCTGCACCACGGCGCGCATGATGCGGCCGATGGCCTCAATGCCCTGCGTGTGGTGGCTCAAGGCATCCAGCGTGAGTTGGTGCACAGTTGCCTGCACGTCCGCGCCACGCGCGACAACGTCGCGTACCTTGCTTTCGAGTGCGTCCTGACTATCTGGGTTCTGTGTGGCCATGATCGATACTCCTTTGCCGGGTTTAAAAAGTAGGGTGGTGAAACAAATGTGATTTGGTGCGTCAAACAACTTCCCGTTTTGCATCAATGCCGGTGACCCGCAACTGCGCGCGTAATTCCTCGATCTCCTCCAGCAGTTGCAACACCAGTGCCGCGCCGGCGAGATTGACACCAAGATCGTTTTGCAGGCGCAGCGCCACGCGGGCGCGGCGCAAGTGCAGGCCGGTAAAGCGCCAGCGCAACGGCTCGCCGCCGGCAGGGGTGAGCACGCCTTCCTCAACCAGTTCGATGATGCTTTCGGCATGTGCTGTACAGGCACGGCAAATATCGGCCAGCGTCAGTTGGCTTTGTTCTTCGAGAATGATGCCTTCGAATTGTGGCAGCAGGGTTTCATTGGCCATGTTCAGACTCCCAGTTTCGCGCGTGGATTGAAGCTGTCAAACTGCCTGGCCATGTCACTATAAAACGCCTTGGCGGCATCATCAGCGGCGGGCGGCAGCGCGATTTGCAGGACCACGTAAAAATCGCCTGCCGTACCTGTCGCGGTGGCGGCAGGAATGCCGCGGCCTTTCAAGCGTAGCCTGGCGCCAGCGGCAGACCCTGCGGGTATTTTGAGTTCTACCGCGCCGCCGGGGGTGGGCACGGTGACTGCCGCGCCCAGCGCGGCCTCCCAGGGGGCGAGTGGCAAGTCGAGGAACACATCGCGCTGCTCGACGCGGTAGTGCGGGTGGGGGCGGAATTCGATTTCCAGATACAGGTCGCCAGCCTTGCCCTGGCCTGTGCCCGGTGCGCCTTTCCCGCTCAGGCGAATGCTTTGTCCGGCGCGCACGCCGTGTGGAATGGTTACATTCAGCTTTTGTTCTCGCGTGACAACATGTCCCTGCGCATCGACTTCCGGCAGGTGCAGGGCGATGGTGCGCGTGGCGCCTTTATAAGCGTCTTCCAGATCGATCAGCACCCTGGCATGGCGGTCCTGGCCATGCGCGTGGAATCCACCGCCTGCGCGTCCCGCATCTCCGGTACGGAAACCACGTCCGAACAGGGATTCAAAAAAGTCGCTGTAATCGGCCGGATCGCCCCCCGTGAAGCCGCCGCCGGAAAACTCGAAGCCTTCGTTCCAGTCAGGCGGCGGACGGAAATCCTGCCCGGCCTTCCAGTTCGCCCCGAGCTGGTCGTAGGCGGCGCGCTTTTCCGGGTCTTTCAGCGCTTCGTAGGCCTCGCCAACTTCCTTGAAGCGCGCTTCGGCATCGGGCTCCTTGCTCACATCGGGATGATATTTGCGCGCCAACTGACGATAGGCGCGCTTGATTTCATCCTGGGTCGCATCGCGCGCGACGCCCATGATTTTGTAATAGTCCTTGAATTCCATCGAACGATTCCCGCGAAAGGCCTACATATTAAAAATCCATCCGGCTTGCGTGCGGATTATCGTAACCGAGTATAGGTCAAGGATGTCTTTCCGGTGGCTGGCCTGTGCCGATGAAATGCAATTGAAACCAGTTTGCGGCATGTGCCGCAGCTTGTTCCAGCGTCCCTGGCTCAGAGAAGAGATGGGTTGCACCGGGCACGATTTCCAGATGTTTCTCGCAGCGCAAAAGATCAAAAGCCTGCTGGTTGAGTTCGATCACGATGTCGTCCAGGCCGCCAACG
>JBAQUE010000270.1:0-5126 GCA_049297315.1 Rugosibacter sp. | reverse complement strand
TAATAAGCCCATTCAGTTCCGGCTGCATGGCAGGATCAGCCTGCCCTTATCGACAACCTGAAGGAGATATTCAATGAAAATCCGTCCCTTGCATGATCGCGTGATCGTCAAGCGCCTTGAAGAAGAACGTAAAACCGCTTCCGGCATCGTGATTCCCGACGCTGCCGCCGAAAAGCCTGACCAGGGCGAAATCATCGCCGTGGGCAACGGCAAGATTCAGGATGATGGCAAAGTCCGCCCGATGTCGCTGAAGGTTGGCGACCGCGTGCTGTTCGGCAAATACTCCGGCCAGGCCGTCAAGGTCGATGGCGACGAGCTGCTGGTCATGCGCGAAGAAGACATCATGGGCGTTGTTGAAGCCTGAGCGTCTTAACTTTCAAAGAATTCAAGGAGAAACACAATGGCTGCAAAAGAAGTTCTGTTTGGCGACTCCGCTCGTCAACGCATGGTTCGTGGCGTTAACATCCTCGCTGACGCGGTTAAGGTAACGCTGGGCCCCAAGGGCCGTAATGTCGTGCTCGATCGTTCCTTTGGTTCCCCGACGGTAACCAAGGATGGCGTTTCCGTCGCCAAGGAAATTGAACTGAAGGACAAGTTCGAGAACATGGGCGCGCAAATGGTCAAGGAAGTCGCTTCCAAGACCTCCGATGTGGCCGGTGACGGCACCACGACCGCCACCGTGCTGGCGCAATCGATTGTCCGCGAAGGCATGAAGTTCGTCGCCGCCGGCATGAACCCGATGGACCTGAAGCGCGGCATCGACAAGGCGGTCATCGCCCTGATCGAAGAGCTGAAGAAAATCTCCAAGCCCTGTACCACAACCAATGAAATCGCCCAGGTGGGTTCGATTTCCGCCAACTCCGACGCCGATGTCGGCAAGATCATCGCTGACGCGATGGACAAGGTCGGCAAGGAAGGCGTGATCACCGTCGAAGACGGCAAGTCGCTGCAAAACGAACTCGAAGTGGTTGAAGGCATGCAGTTCGACCGCGGCTACCTGTCGCCCTACTTCATCAACAATCCCGACAAGCAAATCGCGATTCTGGACAATCCTTTCGTGCTGCTGCACGACAAGAAGATTTCCAACATCCGCGACCTGCTGCCGGTACTCGAACAAGTCGCCAAGGCTGGTCGTCCGCTGCTGATCATCGCCGAAGACGTCGATGGCGAAGCGCTGGCCACCCTGGTGGTGAACAACATCCGCGGCATTCTCAAGACCGTCGCCGTCAAGGCGCCAGGTTTTGGCGACCGGCGCAAGGCGATGCTCGAAGACATCGCCATCCTGACCGGTGGCACGGTAATCGCCGAAGAGGTTGGCCTGACGCTGGAAAAAGCCACGCTGGCTGAACTCGGCCAGGCCAAGCGCGTTGAAGTCGGCAAGGAAAACACCACCCTGATCGACGGCGCCGGCAAGGAAGATTCAATCAAAGGCCGCGTGACGCAAATCCGTGCGCAGATTGAAGAAGCCACCAGCGATTACGATCGTGAAAAGTTGCAAGAGCGCGTCGCCAAGCTGGCCGGCGGTGTGGCGCTGATCAAGGTGGGCGCCGCTACCGAAGTCGAAATGAAGGAAAAGAAGGCGCGTGTCGAAGACGCACTGCATGCAACCCGTGCGGCTGTTGAAGAAGGCATCGTGCCTGGCGGCGGTGTGGCGCTGCTGCGCGCCCGCGCTGCCGTTTCCATCAAGGGCGACAACCACGAGCAGGACGCCGGCATCAAGATTGTGCTGCGCGCCATTGAGCAACCGATGCGTGAAATCGCCGCCAACGCGGGCGATGAGCCGAGCGTGGTGATCAACAAGGTGTTGGAAGGCAAGGGCAACTTTGGCTACAACGCCGCTACCGGCGAATATGGCGACATGGTCGCCATGGGCGTGCTGGATCCGACCAAGGTGACCCGCACCGCATTGCAAAATGCCGCGTCCATCGCTGGCCTGATGCTGACCACCGACTGCATGGTTGCCGAACTGGTTGAAGACAAGCCAGCCGGCGGCATGGGCGGCATGGGTGGTGGCATGGGCGGTATGGGTGGCATGGGCGGCATGGATATGGGCATGTAATATCCCGCCGTTCGCCAGGTGGGTTTTCACCCGGCAGCACACTGTTTTACAAATAACCCGGCTTTATGCCGGGTTATTTGCTTTTGGGGCAAACATGTGTAAGATGCAACTCCCTGCCAGCGTCAAGGAGATAGTTCCCTCTGTTTTGACCAGTGTGCGCTGGCAACCGATTTCTGAACAAGTTTCAAATCCTGCAACACAGTAAATGAATGGCGGCATGACGGATACATTGATATCCGGCCGGGCAATACTGGAGGAGGAGAAGGGGAAAACCCCACAGCACGTTAAGCCGACCCGCAAGGGTTGGCTTTTTTATTGCCGCCGTATCGCCATCCGCTACGGCGAGGAAGGCGTTTTTTGCCTGACCGCCTTGTAGCGCATCCACAGCGAAGAGGGCAGGGTTCTTTCCTGCCCCTTCTTGCTGTGCAGGGGGTTCATCAGTTGCTTCACCAGCGCCGACTTTTCAGTGGCCCGATGCAGACGCAGAACCTAGCCCCGTTTCGGCGCGAATCTGCTGTGCCGCGAACAGGGCGCGTTCCTTTTCTGCCTGCGCACTGCGGTCGGTAATCGATACCAGCCAGATGGTGGCGAATGCTGCAGTCATCGAAAAAATCGCTGGCGAAGCATAAGGAAACCAGGCCGAGCCAGCTGGATTACCAAGCACCGTTTCCCACACAGCGGGTGAAAGCACGGTCAGGGCGACAGAAAGTACCAGGCCGACAAAGCCACCCGCCACCGCGCCGCGCGTGGTGCAGTTTTTCCATAGCACGGCCATGAACAGCACCGGAAAGTTGGCCGAGCAGGCCACCGCGAACGCCAGCATCACCATGAAAGCCACATTCTGCTTCCCGAAGGCGATACCCAGCAACACTGCCACAATCCCTAAGCAAACCGTAGTGATCTTCGACACGCGCAACTCGGCCCAGCTATCCGCCTTGCCCTTTTTAATCACCGTCGCATAAAGATCATGCGCCACCGCCGAAGCGCCAGACAGCGTCAGCCCGGAGACCACCGCCAGGATCGTGGCAAAGGCCACGGCCGAAATGAAACCGAGGAAAACGTTGCCGCCCACCGCATTCGCCAGATGCACCGCCGCCATGTTGCCGCCACCGCGCAAGCCCTTGGCAAGATCGCCATCGACAAAATAAGCCGCCGGGTCTTGCGTCAGCAACACGATGGCGCCAAAGCCGATGATGAAGGTCAGGATATAAAAATAGCCGATCCATGTGGTCGCCCAGGCCACCGACTTGCGCGCCTCTTTTGCCGACGGCACGGTAAAAAACCGCATCAGGATATGCGGCAGGCCGGCCGTGCCGAACATCAGCGCGATACCCACCGACACCGCCGAAAGCGGATCCTTGATCAAGCCGCCTGGCGCCATGATGGCGTCCTTCTTGGCATGCACTTCGACCGCCTTGGCAAACAAGGCCTCCGGGCTGAAATGGAACTGGAACAACACCGCGAACGCCATGAATGATGCGCCCAGCAACAACAGCACCGCCTTGATGATTTGCACCCAGGTGGTCGCCGTCATGCCGCCGAATAACACATATGACATCATCAAGCCGCCGACCGCAATCACCGCGACGATGTAGTCAAGGCCGAACAGCAGCTTGATCAACTGGCCCGCGCCGACCATCTGCGCAATCATGTAAAACAACACCACGACCAGCGAACCGCAAGCCGCAAAGATGCGCGTCGGCGCCTGCGCAAAACGATAGCTCGCCACATCGGCAAAGGTAAACCGACCCAGATTGCGCAGGCGCTCCGCTAGCAGAAAAGTCAGCACCGGCCAGCCCACCAGCCAGCCGATGGAAAAAATCAAGCCGTCGAAACCGCTGGCGAACACCAAGCCGGAAATCCCCAGGAAAGACGCCGCCGACATGTAATCGCCGGCGATGGCCAGCCCGTTCTGAAAGCCCGTGATGCCGCCGCCGGCCGTATAAAAATCCGCCGCCGTACGCGTTTTCTGTGCCGCCCATTTGGTAATCCATAATGTAATGGCGACAAAGCCAACGAACATCGCAATCGCCATCCAGTTGGTCGCCTGCTGCTGCGCCTGGCCCAAGTCCGCCCCCGCCGCCAGCACGTTGCCTGTGGCGGAGGTCAATAGCGGCCCTATAAAAAACCGCCGCTTCATTGATCTGCCTCGTGCAATACTTCCGCCGACAACGCATCAAACCGCGTATTGGCCAGATGCACATACACCGCCGTGATCGCAATCGTGAACAGAATCACGCCCAGTCCCAAAGGGATGCCGATGGAAGTCACCATTCCCGCGCCGATTTTCTGCGCAAGTAATGCCTTGTCAAAGGCCACCAGCAGGATGTAGCCAAAATAAATCACGATGACCAACAAGGTCATGGTTACCGCATAAATGTTGCGTATACGTACCAGATGAAGGAATTTCGGGTTGCCGCGAATCCGTTCAGCCATGTCTTGGCTCATGTTCCCTCCCTGGAATGAAGCGCAGTCACCGTAATTTTTTTGACGCCATCGCCACCAGACCCTATAATACGCGACCACATTGGCCAGGTAGCTCAGTCGGTAGAGCAACGGATTGAAAATCCGTGTGTCGACAGTTCGATTCTGTCCCTGGCCACCATTTCCGTACCAGCGGTCTACGGTTGATAGGATCCTCCAGCAGTCCGCAAAGGTTTGCGTACACAAAGAGGTTTGCGTACATCTTGATCCAACGCTATCCCCGCAACCCATCAACGCGTGGCGAGTTGGAAATCACCGACCTCAACCGGCTTTACCTTCAGCAAGGTTCGCTCGCCGTAGAAATCATGGGCCGCGGCTATGCCTGCCTGGAAGAAATTGCCTATCGTAAGCAATGGATTATGGACGCTGCCTGTTGAGCGCGCTCAAGGAAAAGATTTGTTGATGAAAGCCATACCGCTCACGATTCCCGAAGTCCTCATCATCGAACCCAAAGTGTTTGGTGACGACCGCGGTTTTTTCTTCGAAAGTTTCAACGCCAAGGTTTTCGAACAAGCTACCGGCGTTTCCCGTCAGTTTGTACAGGACAACCATTCCAAATCTGCCCAGCACGTGTTGCGCGGCT